>CAMZEO010000001.1 GCA_947305735.1 uncultured Planctomycetales bacterium
GATCCGCGTTAAGCAATCTTGTATAGTTCTGATCAAGAATCTTTCCATAAACCTTTACTTTCACGCGATTCGGCTCTGACAAGTTGTAACTGGGCATGGGGAAAAAGCGCCCTTGTTGTATCTTAAACATCGCGAGTATGCCCATGGAGTTTGAATCGATCATGTACAAGTTTGCCATAGCGTTACATAGGAACGCATTACGATAGTACGGAGGACGATAATCCGGTTCCAACGCTCTTTCTATCGTTTCTGGAATAAAATGTCCCTCGTTCATAAAGACAAGGTAATCTTCAAACTCCTCGACATTAATTTTGCCGCGCAACGTATAATCCTGATGAGCGATACAGTTGTGTAAAAGCTCTTTAATCAACTCAGGGTGGTACGAGTCCACTTCCTCTGGAAACAAGGTCTGAGCGCCGGCGATAAATCGATACTTCACGTTTCGAATACGCTTAAAAACCTCGTCGACCGTTAGAAGAAAGGGCGTGTCAAAATGTTCGTAACTCTTTACCATATTGTTGGATCCGTACAGCGACCATGTTATACGCGGTATAAATCCGTCGAAAAAATTCTTCGCGTATTCGTTTCCCAGCAAAATCAAAGCGGTTCGCGTTATCTTTCCGCCAAGTAAAACGCCCGCTTTATTTAACAGAGCGACATTATCCAATCCCTCAACAAGAACGGGATCTTTTCCGCGATTGACTTCACGTTGAACGAATAGCTCTCTTGCGCGCTTAACGGCGGCAGGATCAAGGTCGTCCATACTCGCTCCGTCAACGATTTCTTTCGACCAGTCGTATCCGGTTTGACGTCTTATTTCGTCCATTTTGTGTAACGGCAACGGTTCTAGCGCGTCCCCGACTCGAGCGTAAGCCATGTCTTTCCACGTAGTTGGAATGCCGGGCGTAGCCGGGGGTATCTGGAACATGACGACCCGCTTGCGGGATATGTTCAGGGTGTAAATCTCAACGAACGTCAACGACTGGTTCGTCAACGCTCTGATTTCCTTTTTAAGATTGCGCAGCGATTTTTCGTCGTTTCGATAGTTCGTGCCGACGACGCTCATATCGTCGGCGACGCCAAATATCAGCCACGCTTCGCGCCTGCCGTAAAGATTCGCTTCGTTGCTCAACGCGGAGAAATATTGCCCGATACTGTTGAAATCATAGTTTGTACGCGCTTCTTTGAACTCGACCAATTCGGTTTCCGGATGGGCAAGTATCTCTCGAAGCGTCGCGCTAAGTTCTGACTGATTATAAATCAAGGTATTCTCCTTTTTGGCGGGACGAAAGCGGTTGGTCGTATTACCTTTGCGTCGTTCGCCTTCGATTATATCATAAACTCTTTTTGTTTTCTACAGGCGCGGACGACCGCTTCGCGACGACGAAAATCGACGCGGAGACTTAATCAACGTTGCCGGCGGCGTTGTCGATACGCAAAAAACGGACGCGTCGAGCATTCCCGACGCGTCCGCTTTCGTTGTTCGTTTAAGAATATGCCGTAAATTAGAAGTCGTCGGGCATGTTCTTAATATCCGCTTGCGTAAACACGGGGCCTTCTTTGCAGACGTAGACGGAGCCGCAGTTGCAGCGTCCGCATTTGCCAAGACCGCACTTCATACGGTTCTCAAGGCTCGTGAAGATGTCTTCGTCTTTGAAGCCGTTTTCGACCAGAATCGGCAGAGACAACTTGATCATGATCGGGGGGCCGACGACGAGCGCGACGGCGTTGTCGCCCGAAACGTTCGAGTCCTTTAAGACGGTCGGCACAAAATCGACGCGACCGTTCCACTCGACGCCGTCGGTCGGCGCGACGTCGACCGTCTTCATGACGTTGACGTTCGGGTACTTCGCCCATTCGTCAAGTTCGTCTTTGCAGACCAGGTCGCCGACGGTCCGCGCGCCGTATACGATCGTGATCTTGCCGTATTTGTCGCGGTTCTCAAGGCAATATTCGATCGCGCAGCGAATCGGGGGCATCGCGATTCCGCCCGCGACGAACACGATATCTTTTCCCTCCCATTCTTTCAACGGGTAGGAATTTCCAAACGGACCTCGGAACCCGATCGTGTCGCCCGGCTCGACGTCCCACATGCGTTCGGTAACGCGCCCGACTTTGCGGAAGCAGAACTCGATATATTCGTGCTGATGCGAGTTCGAACAGCAGATGTTGAACGTGGACTCGCCGACGCCAAAGACGGAGTAAATTCCGAATTGACCGACGTTAAAGTGAAAGTTCTTCGCTTTTTCCGGATCTTTGAAACGAATGCGGACGCGTTTGACGTCGCCCGTCTCCTGCGTAACCTGGATGACTTCCATCGGATCCGGCTTGTAAATGTTTTCCATTAGCTTCTTCTCCAAGAATAGTCAGGGCTGGCGTTCCGAATCAGAACCGCGATTCGGAACGAGCCGGATCGTCGTCATTGTTCCGTTTCCGTTTTCACGCTTTCTTTGTCGAGCGCTTCCAGACACGGTCTCACGCCGAACGCCTGGCCGCACGATCGGGAGCAGGAACCGCAGCCGGTGCAAAGATAGAAATGAAATTTGTCCGGATACGTTACGAACTTATGCGAAAGACGCTGACGCTGGCGCTTGCCCTGCGTTCCGCGCGGATTATGCCCGGACGCGTGCAACGTGAACATCGCTTCCTGGCACGAATCCCAGTTCTTAACGCGCTTGCCTTTGTTGTACGACCCTTCGTCGACGATATCGAAGCAATGGCACGTCGGACAAACGAACGCGCACGCGCCGCAACCGACGCAACGAAGCGAAACTTTTTCCCAGACGGGGGACGAAAAGTTCGCGCGGATCCAGTCGGAAACTCTCGCGACATCAAAGTCGACGATCGGGGCGTCGCACGCATGCCCGACTTTGTCGGACGCGGTCGTCTTGCCGTCGAAGAGCGCTTTGCCTTTGTCGGTGATCGTTCTGACTTCAAAGGAACCGTCGCCAAGATCGAAGAGGATCGCGTCGGCGCCGTAGGTGTTTTCCGGCGAGCCGCCCACCGCCGCGCAGAAGCAGTGCGCGTCGGTTTTCACGCACGCGAAACTCACGACCGTCGTCTTTTCGCGACGCGTCTGATAGAACTTGTCCTGATAATCCCAGCCGAACAACGGGTCAAGAACCGGCAGCGCGGCGGCGTCGCAAGGACGCGCCCCGACGACGATCTGTTCGACGTTAAATTCGGGCGCGTCGTTCAACGCGACGTCGGCGCCCTGACGAACGAACGTGAAGATCGTTTCGTGCTTCGGAAAGAAGAATTCCTTGATTGAATTCTGCATGCAAACGCGCGGAACAAAACTCGCCTGTTCGACGTCGCTAATCTCCTTGAAGAAGGCGAATTCGCCGTCCAGGACGGGAGCGACGACTTTTGCGCCGGCGGCTATTTTCGCGCCAAGCGTCTGCTTTAACTGTTCAAGCGTTACGATTTGGCTCATCTGATGAATTCCTCCTTATCGTCGGCGGCGTAAGTTCCGATCAACGGAGCGGCGCCAATTTCGGCTCCGGCGACGTGCCCGAAATGTTCTTTCGCGGCGTCGGCCAACGTCAGGTTGAGCAGGTCCAATTCAATCCCGGCGGGGCACGCGGACGCGCACGCGCCGCAACCGACGCAACGCCCCGCGAGGTGGAACGCGCGAAGAATATTCCACGCGAAATTTCCCTTTAACGACGCGGACGTGTCGATACGCGCCGGTCGGTTCTTGTCGGCCACGCATCGATTGCAGTAGCACAGCGGACAGCTCTGACGGCACGCGTAGCAACGCACGCAACGCGAGAACTGTTCGCGCCAGTACGCGAAGCGCTCTTCGGTCGTCATCGCGCGCAATTTGGCGAGTTTCGCGCGATTGCCGACGTTCTCGGCGTTCGGGGCGTTTTTCTCGTCGAGCGCTTCGCCTTTGGAAGCGTCGCCGACAACCGTCGTCGCGTTTTGAGGAACATGCTGAACGCACGACTCGCATTTCGGGTAGAAGACGTCGGACGTCGTTCCGTCCGGGTTGGCGGTCTTCACGCCTTCGCAAACGACTCCGATAATCTTGAGGTCGTCGAGATTAATCTGCGCTTCGTTCGCCAAAACGACGACGGCTCGGGCGTCGCAAGGCTTGACGACGATCCCGATTTTTCCCAGCGCTTTGACTTCAGGTCTGGTAAGATGAACGGCGAGATTCTGACGGCATTCGTCGTTCCAGACGATCTGATCGACGTCGTCGGGGGACGCGACGAATACGGCTCCGACGGCTCCGTCGACGCCGACGCGCCCGTAACCGATCGCGACGTCGATTTCTTTCTTTTCAAGAAGCTCGCGAATCGCGTTTCTAAGTTCGTTTTCCATATTTGCTATCGTATAATCGTTGATTGGTGTTTCAGTAAACGGACCTTGGTTCGCTTCGAATGTCTTTCAAAACGATCAGGATTCGGCGACGATCGACTTATATTCTTTGTACGGTCCCATCTCCCGCGTCTTGTCGACGATCTCGGTGACGAGACTCTGGAATTTCGCGCCTTCGGCGGCGGAAATCCACGAGAAATAGACGCGGTTCGAGCCGACCCCGACCGTGTCGAGCAGCTCTCGGAACAGCTTCCAGCGCCGACGCGCGTGGAAATTGCCCGCCGTGTAGTGACAGTCGCCCGGATGACAGCCGGAAACCAACACGGCGTCCGCGCCTATCTCAAACGCTTTGACGACGAGGTTAAAATCGATGCGTCCCGTGCAAGGAAGGCGAATGATTCGAATGTTCGCGGGATATTCCAATCGGTTGGTTCCGGCAAGGTCGGCTCCCAGGTAGGTGCACCAGTTACAGACGAAAGCGACGATCTTCGGTTCGAAAGCGTCTGTCTTGTTCGTTTCGGAATTCATAAAAACCCTTTCTAACGACGCGCGCGTCGGAGCCGAAAACGCGCGGCTCCAACGCGGCGGTTTAACCGTAGATCAGTCGAGCAACGACTCGATCTGAGCGTAAACTTGATCGTCGGTAAATCCGATAAGATCGACGGATTTCGACGGACACACGGCGACGCACGTGCCGCAACCCATGCACAAGCCCGGATTCACGCGCGACGTCATTTTGACGAGATTTCCTTTGCGATCGCGTATCTCTTCGATCGAGATCGCCTTGTACGGACACGCCTTGACGCACGCGCCGCACGCGGCGCACAGCTTTTCGTCGACGGTCGCGATTTCCGGCTCGCGCGTAAGGAACGGCTGGCTCAGCATAATGAGAGCCTTTCCGGCGGCGGCGGACGCCTGCGCGACCGTTTCCGGAATGTCTTTGGGGCCCTGGCACGCGCCGCACACGAAGACGCCCGCGGCGTTCGTCTCGACCGGACGAAGTTTCGGGTGCGATTCGCTCAAGAAGCCGTATTCGTTGTAGCCGACGGAAAGTTTTTGCGCAAGAGACTTTACGCCCGCGCTTGGAACCATGGCGCACGCCAGGACGACCATGTCGGCGTCGACGACGCAAGGGGTTCCGGCGAGGGTGTCGGCTCCATGACAACGGTATTTCTTTACCCCGTCGACGGTAATCTCCTCGATCTTTGAGACGCGCCCTCGATGGTATTGAGCGCCGTCCTGCTCGATCGCTCGTCGGACGAATTCGTCGTACATCTTGCCGCCGGACCGAATGTCCATGTAGAAGACGTGCGCGGTTCCGTCGTGAACCTTATGCTTGAAGAGCATCGTATGCTTGGCGGTGTACATGCAGCAGATCTTCGAGCAGTAAGTTATGCCCTTGGCGTTGTCGCGCGAGCCGACGCATTGAATAAAGACGATCGTCTTGGGCGTCATGCCGTCGGAAGGACGCTTCGGCTCTCCGCCCGTCGGTCCGGACGCGGAAATAATGCGCTCGAATTGCAACGAGTCGACGACGTCCTTATATTTTCCGTAACCGTATTCGCCGTAACCCTTAATGTTCGGATTCTCTTGTTCTTTTCCGATCGAGTAGAGTTTGTATCCCGTCGCGACGACGATCGCGCCGACGTCGAATTCGACGTATTCGTCTTTGTCGTTGAAGTTAATGGCGTTTGAACCGCACCCCTTCGAGCAGATACCGCACAACTCCTTGCCTTTCTGCATGCTTTGCAGACGGATGCAGTTGTCGGCGTCGATGGTCGGACGCGCCGGAACCGCTTGCGGGAACGGAATATAGATCGCGCCGCGATTCCCGAGTCCGTAGTCGAACGTATTGGGAATCTTGTTCTTTTTCGGACAGGAATTCCAGCAGGAACCGCAGCCCGTGCACTTGGCGATATCGACGTAACGAGCCTTTTTACGAACGGTAACCTTGAAATTACCGACGTAGCCGTCGACTTTTTCGACTTCCGAATAAGTCATTAATTTGATATTCGGATGTTGTCCGACTTCGACCATGCGCGGGGTCAAAATGCACTGCGAGCAGTCGAGAGTCGGGAACGTTTCGGACAGTCCCGCCATCTTGCCGCCGACGGACGGTTCGCGTTCGACGAGAATCACCTCGACTCCGCCCGCCGCCAGGTCGAGCGCCGCCTGAATACCGGCCACGCCGGCGCCGATAACCATCGCTCGTTTGGTGACGGGCACCTTGATCGGCTCGAGAGCGGCGTTGCGTCGCACTTTCGCGACTGCCATGCCGATGAGCTCGATCGCCTTTGCGGTCGCGACTTCCTTATTGCCGTGAACCCAGGAGCACTGCTCCCGAATGTTCGCCATCTCGACGAGATACGGATTGACGCCCGCAAGCTCTGCGGTCTTGCGGAACGTCTTGAGATGCATGTGAGGAGAGCAACTTGCGACGACGACTCCGGTCAAGCCGAGTTCTTTGATTTGCGTAGCGATCAACGATTGGCCCGGTTCGCTGCACATGTACTTGTAGTTCATACTGCAGACGACGCCCGGAAGTTTCGAAATCGCTTCGGAAACCGCTTCAACGTCGACGTTACGAGCGATGTTCTCGCCGCACCAACATGTAAAAACGCCAATCTTAGCCATTTAATTTTGTCTCGTTTGGTTGTTTAAACTTTCAATGAATTCGTCCCAAAGCTCCTGGCACGACTTCCCGTACTCTTCGACGACAAATTTCTCGACGCTTCCGCGCGAACGAAACACGCCGTGAATCTTCTTGATGAATTCGGCGTCGACGTTGCGAACAATCCAGTCGTAATAACTTGCGGTAACGCCGTAGCTGTCGGTATACTTCGAGCGTTTCGGATCGACGCGCCAATGATTCTTCGAACGCGCTTCGGTGATAAAGTAGCGAATGTAGTCGGTCTCGCCTTCCATCGCCCAGGTTTCGCGAACGCGCGGATAAGCCTGCGCGACGTGAGTCGTTTCGTGAACGACCAGACCGAAATCGAGAGGATTGCGCTTGATATAACGGCTCGACACGGTAATCGAGCGACCGGCGGCGTACGCGACTCCGTCCATATCTTTAAAGATCAATTTGATCGTAAAATCATCTGGAATCTTGTCGACGGCTTCTTCGCCGTCGAGCATGGCGACGACTTTCGGATACCAGTAAAGCACGCGACTCTTCGCGCGCTCGGCCCATTCTTCGGCGTCGGGAGCCTGAGAGCAATCGATCTCGACGTTGATCGTTTTCTTCGGAATCTCGCCAAGCCGGTTCCAGACCTCTTCAACGATAGGGCGGGCTTCTTCCGGGAAGCGAGAGATCGGTTCGAACGCGTCGATCTCGACATTTTTGCCGTCGACGTCGAGCGTGGCGAACGCCGCTTCCTGTCCCGCTTTTTGGAAGAGGATCTTTCCGCCGGAAGGAAGATCCTTCTCGATCTTGACAATCTCTTTTCCTTCTTCGTTTTTCGCGTTTTGATCGTTCTCCTGAGAGAAGCATAAACACGAAGTCGCGCAAAAAGCGACGACGCATATCCCATGTAGTAATCGTCTCATTGTTTTGTCCGCGTTATAAAAGGCCTCGAACGGAAAAAGCCTTCATTCAGGGGAAGTTTTAGAAATAAAGGTTTTCACGAAGCAGCGCCAAACTCTTCGGAACGGCGGTATCGGGACTTTCGCGCCCTTCAAATTCAAGGGAAACGTAGCCGCGATAATTATATTTTCGGAACAGTTCGCCGATTTTCGCGTAGTCGAGAGGCAACTCGTACCAAACGCCGCCGCCGTAATAGGTCTTTGCCTGTACGAAATTCGCGCGAGGCATTAACGCTTCGATTTGTTCCATCGTGTCATCGAGGAAGTTGCCGGTGTCGACCATGCAGCCCAGCCAGGGGGAATCGACCGCGTCGAGAATGCGAATCATCCCGGCGGCGGTGCGCGCCATGCCCCAGTGGTTCTCGAGACAAAGCATGACGCCGCGCGCTTCCGCGTATGGAACAAGTTCTTCAAACGCGGCTGCGCACCAGCCGAACGCGTCGTCGTCGGTATAGCCGTCGAGCGGTTTTTCGATTCCGCGATGTTCCATAAGCGCGTCAAACGAGCCCCAGGAGTCCCAGCGACCGGTGTTTACGCGCAACGTCGGAATTCCCATTTCGTTCGCGACGTCGATACTGTGTTTCGTTTTTGCAATATTCGCCTTGCGTTCGTCGACGTCGGGACGAACGAACGTCTGATGGGTCGACATGCAACAAAGCGGTATGCCCGCCTTAAACGCCTCCCGGCGCAATTCGTGCAAATACTTTAAATCAGTTCGATCGAGCTGTTGCTCGAGAACCTCGAACGCGTCGAAGCCAAGTTCGGCGGTTTTGCGAAGACACTGATCCATAGGCGCGGAGACGTCTTCGTCGAAATGCCAGTAGCAATAGCTCGACGCGGAAATCAAATTGCCTCGCCGAGCGCCGGAAGCCGCGGCGGTTTCTCGAGCGCAAGCCGACGCGCTTAACGACGCGACGACGGACGCGCCGAACGCGGCGGCGGTCGTCGCGCGGAAAAAAGACCGACGATCGCAACGCGAAGATTCGTTTCGATTGGTCATAGCGTTCGCCTCCTTTGGGGTTTCAACGTCGTCTAATCACGCCTTTTTCAGTTCTTCGGGGATCGCGACGTAACGCTTGGCAAGGTCGAGGTCGGTCGCGCCGATTCCAAGAGCCATCGCGACCAGGTCGGAAAGATAGAAGATCGGAACGTCTTTGGCGAGACCAAGTTTCTTCGCGTCGGCCTGACGCATATCAAGATTCACTTGGCACATCGGACACGCGACGACGACGCAGTTGGCGCCATGATCGAGCGCGTCTTGCAAAATCTGGCGCGTCTGTTGAGCGACCGCCGTTTCGTCGCAAAGAGTCAATCCGGCGCCGCAACAGACCGTCTTGCAATTCCAGTCGACGGGCGACGCGCCGAGTTTCGTCAAGAGCTCTTCCATCGACGTCGGGTCTTCTGGATCGTCGAATTTCAGCGTTTTGGGCGGTCTGGTGAGCAAACATCCGTAATAGCAAGCCGGCTTAAACGCTTCAAGCTTGCCGGTCGTCTTCTCGACGATCGCGTCGTATCCAACCGCCTGAAAGACTTGAATAAGGTTCCAGACGTCGATTTCGCCGCTCACGGGCGTCTCGACGATTTCCTCCATTTCCTTGCGGAGCGCGGCGTCTGATTGAAGCTCGTCGCTCGCCTTTTTGAGTTCCATAGAACACATTGGACACGGCGCGAAAACCTGCTTGAGACTCATTTTCTCCGCTATCCCAAGATTGCGCGCGGGAAGGGCGACCGACAATTTATGGTTGATCGAGTGCGCGGCGGTGGCTCCGCAACAAATCCAGTCGTCAAGTTCGTCCAGTTGGACGTCCAACGCCTTTAAACAAGCGCGAACCGACGTTTCGTAATCGGCGGAAGAACCGTGCAACGCGCAACCGGGGTAATATCCGATATTCATTTCCTTAATAATCCTTCCCGTAGCGGACGTCCGAACGACAAAAAAGCGCGAACAAATTCGCGGAATATCGCCGTCCGGAACAAGAAGTCACGTGTAACGCCTCTGATGAAGCGCGCGTTAAAAACGCCAAAAGGAGCGTGGCGACGCGCCTAACGCTCCTCCGAACGAACGACGACGTCACAGTTCGACGCCGCATTTTGCGAATATTCGTTTGACAAGCTCCTTATCTTTGACGGGAGAGCCAAGAGCAAAATGCATCTTGCCGCGAGCGATCATCTTCGGACCAAGCAGCCCCGTGTTGATCGCGTTCAAGACGTCGAAGCGGCGGAAGAAATACCTCGTTTCAAAATCGGTCGCCATTTCCACTTCGTTCGTTCGACCGTTGCGGCGGACGTTGCGCAGAAACGCCTTTTGAAAACCGACGATTTTCGCGGATTTGGAGGACGTGGAATTCGTCTCGATAGCTATCTGGCGAAGCGCGTCGACCACGCCCGACACGTTCACCGATTTCGGACATCGCGCCGAGCAGGTCAGACAGGAGAGGCAACGCCAAATGGAGTCGGCTCGCGCGGCCGGCAAGACTTCTCCAATTTGAACGGCGCGCATCATGCGCGTCGGCGGCATATCCATAAACGCGCCGCGCGGACAGCCCGCCGTGCATTTTCCGCACTGATAACAGTCGCTTAACCGAGTATGCGCCAACTCTTCGACTCGAGCCTTCCAGTCTTGATTCGGCTTCTCCATATCCCGTCTCCAAGGTCAATTCTCTAGTGAACACAAACCGCCGAGCCGATTAGAAAAAGGACGCGCGCCGCTTCGTCTCCCAACGGCGCGCTCTTCAAAACGGCTTTGCTTATTTTTTGTCGTCTTACGACGCGCGGGACAAAACCTTTTCGGCGGCGTCGAGGCGAACTCGCCCCAACGAGCCGACCGCCCATTTTAACGCGGAGCGGCGGCAAAAACAAGTTTTTTGCAAATTTTTCCGCCTCGTCGAAAAAACTGAGGTATAATCGACGCGACCGCGTTGACGCCGGGGGCGAAAGTCCACAATTTCAACAAAAACGCGCGCGGCGTAGAACGTCGCAACCGTGATATTATCGACTTATTTGCATAAGTCAACCTAAAAATAAAATTTTACTGATTAATTGGCGGCTTTACGCGATTCGGCGGAAAGAGCACAAATAGAAAACGTTCCCGAACGACGTCCGCGAAAAATGAACAAGTTAAGAGTCTACTTTTACGGGACGTTGTGTTCCGCGACAAAGCGCGAGGCGGAAAACGCGGCGCGCGAGGCGGGTTATCGCGTCGCTTCCTCCTTGAACGATTCCCCCGACGTCGTCGTTTTAGGCGAAGGCGAACCGCTTGCGCAAACGCGCGCGCGGCTCTCGGAAGAATTTGACGACGACTCGCAAGAACTCTTTGAATCGGGACGTCTTGAACTCGTCTCGGAAAGGGATTTTTTCAAGCGAGCGCGCCGCCGCGAGGCGGAAGCAGACGGAACATTCGATCAATCGCGCGCGGCTCCGCGACACACGCCCGCCGCGGTCGCGGAACTCGTCGGCGTTTCGGTCGCGACGATCCGGCGCTGGCATAAACGCGGTCTGCTCGCGCCCGTCAATCAATCGTCGCGTCTGGCGCTATTTTCCACAAACGAAGCGCTCGTCGCCAAAAGACTCGTCTTTTTATGTTCAACCGGACTATCCGAAGAATTCGTCGCCAAACGTCTTTTCGCGTTTTACGAGAAGACGGTCGCGCAAGCGGCGAGTTCGTCGGAAACGGCGCCAAATTCCCTTTTTTCGTCGGACGCGTTCGAGTCGTTCAAACCGTCGTCTCTTTCGGAAATCATCTTAAAATCGACCCTTTCCAGCGACGGACGCGACGTGTTGTACCTTGGCGAATCGGGACCGATCGACGTTCGAGGGCAACGTCGCTTCGACTTTACCGCGTTTCCTACCGACGGATCGTTTGAAACGCCGACGTCCGCGCAACTTTCGGAAGAAGAGGAGCAAATAGCGCTCGCGGAGCGTCTCGCCGCCTGGAACAAAGCGTCGACCGACGCGTCCGGACGCCCCGCCCTGCTTGAACTTTTTGACGAAGACGCGTCCGTTGAATTCGAAAAAGAGCAAGAAACGGCCGACGCCTCTTCAAAAACTCGAAAAATCGTTCAACTCTGTCAAAGAGCTTGGAGTTTAGAACGCGAAGGCTACTGGGAAGAGGCGGAACTTGTTTATCGTTCCGCCGCGCTCGCGGGAGGGCACGAGCCCGACGTCTGCTACAGGCTGGGCAAGTTGCTCTTCCTGCTCGGCGATTACTCGGCCGCCAGGGAACGGTTCTATTGCGCGCTTGAACTCGACGGCGATTACGTCGACGCTAAAATCGAACTGGGCAAAACGTTAGTCGCGCTCGGCGATTATGGCGCCGCGCTCGACCGCCTTGTCGAGGCGGTCGCTCTCAGACCTCGGGATCCCGCCTTGCGCGTCGAATTAGGCAAGACCTATTTGTGCGTCGGGAAAAAGAGCGACGCCGAACGCGAATTCCGAGCGGCGATCGAAAGAATCGACGACGTTAAATTGGCCGACGACGTCGAAAGACTGCTGCTGACGCTCGCATTAAGAGACGAATAATGACGAACGCTTTTAATGGAAACCGCCGCGCGGAACGACCCGACAAGGCGTTTCGCGAGGAAACGCCCTACAAATTATTTCTTCTGTCCATCGTCTTTTCCGCGTTGGGATACGGAATCTATAAAGGCGTCGTCGACAATTTCTTCGCGGAAGCGGTCGCCATGACTCAATTTGACCGCGGCGTCGCCGAATTTTTCCGCGAATTGCCGGGTCTTATGCTCGTTTTTCTCCTGGCGGCGTTTTATACGTTTTCAGCGGAGCGTTTTTACAAAATCGGGGCGGTGATCGTCTTGATCGGCATGGCGATCATTTCCGTCGTTCCGTCGACAAAAGTCTGGGCGATTCTCGCGACTTTCGTCTATTCGCTTGGCGATCATATCCAAATCGGCATGAAAAACGCGCTGTCGCTCCAATACGCAAAAGAAGGACGCGGAGGACTCGCGCTCGGACGTCAAACCGCCGTTTCTCAAATCGGCAATTTGGCGGGCTACGCGAGCGTTATCGTCGCTTTCCTCTTTTTTCTCTCGGGCAAGCCTTATAAAGGCTTTTTCATGGCCTCGGGAGTTCTCATGGCGTTCAGTATGTTCGCGAGTTTCGGCCTGAAAACGCAAAGCGCGACCAATAAGAACAACAGCCGATTCTACTTCCGCAAAAAGTACCGCAAATTCTATATGCTCGAAGTTTTTTACGGCGCGCGAAAACAGGTTTTCTTCACGTTCGGTCCCTATGTTCTTATTCTGCTTTACGGAGCCGGCGCGGGAGACATATCGTTTTTATACGCGATTTCCGCGATCGCGTGTTTCCTGGCGTCGCCGCTGGTCGGAAAAATGATCGATCGGTTCGGGTACAAGACGATTATGATCGCCGACACGCTCTTGCTCGTCGTCGTGTGCTTCTTTTACGGATTCGCGCATCATCTGTTCTCAATGCGGACGGCGTTTTACGTCTGTTGCGTCAACTATGTTCTCGATTCGGTGATTTCGCTCGCGTCGATGGCGACAAACGTTTACGTTCAGGATATTTCAGAAACGAAAGACGAAATACAGAAGACCGTCTCGACGGGACTGTCGGTCAACCATTTGATCACGGTTCTAATCGCCCTCTTCGGAGGTTGGATATGGATGAAGCTTGGCGTCGAAACGCTTTTTATCCTATCCGCCGCGCTCGGGTTATGCAACAGCGCTTACGCGGCGACCGTCAAAACGGGCAAACAACTCGGAATCGGGAAAGAATAAACGCTCGAATTCTCAGGCGCGCGAACCGTCGACGATCGCCCGAAAGAAAATCTATTGACTATTTGACGTTGCGAGCGTATCATTCGGCGACGACGCGCGGCGTTCGCGCCTCGCGCAACCACCGCTTTTCAACCGTTATTACGAACGTTCCGACCAATGTCGAAAAATCTTGATCTTAAAACCGCGCTCATCGTCACGACGTACAACAAACCTGATTTATTGGAAATCGTTCTGGAAACGGCTCTTCGACAAAAAACGCCGCCCTATGAAATTATTGTCGCGGACGACGGTTCCGGAGAAGAAACCGAGCGCGTCGTTCGAGAAGCGGCTAAAAAATCAACGTCGACGATCAAGCACGTTTGGCAGGAGGATCGCGGATTCAGACTCAATCCCTCCCGAAACAACGCGATCGCCGTCTCGGAATCGGAATACGCGACGCTTATCGACGGAGACTGCTTTCTCGGAGAATGGTTCGTTCACGACCATATTTGTTTCGCGCGTCCGGGAAGGTTTGTCGCGGGAACGCGCGCGCATTTCAACGAGAAGGCGCGCGAAAGAATCCTTAAAACGCGCGACGTCGACGTCAATTTCTTTACCGGAGGCGCGAGCAAGAGATTTAATCTCATTCGCTCCTTGACGCTCGCCAGAATAATGTCCGGCTATCAGCCTGACAAGTCGAAAAACGCGGAATATCCGGAGTGGCGCGGGGGACTGGCCGGCGCTAATTTGGCGTTTTTTCGAGCCGACGCCGTTCGCGTCAACGGGTTTAACGAAATTTGGACTCATTACGGAGACGACGACAGGGAATTTTGCGCAAGATTAGAGCGAAGCGGCGTCCGAAGATATAAAGTCCGTCACTACGCCGCCAATTATCACTTCAAACACGACGTTCGACTCGGAGTCGTCGACACGGCGCGAAGACTGACGCCGACAAGTCCGGAATACCTGGCGTCGTTAGACGAAACGCGAACGCGATGCGTCGACGCGTTCGGACTTACGCGGGCGCTTTCCCAAACGCGCCCTCCCGTCGTCCGCGAGGGACGCTATCAAAAGTACGTCTTCAACGAATAGAACGGCGCCGGGACCGCGCGGTTTTTAGAAATCGGCCAGATAAATCCCAATGGAAATCTGTTTGAAATTCCCGCGACGCTCCTTGATTTCCGTAATAGTCGCGAAGAGAGCTTTGCCCGCGTCCATAAGGCGCGAAAAGATCAAATTGTCTTTTTCGGGAATGTATCCGAGTTTTTGACCGTCGGAAGTCAGAATTAGTATCGCCTTGGAATCGAACTTATTGTTCTCGCGACGCAACGCGAGTTTGTCGCCGACTTTTACTTTGTCGAGAACGCCGCTATCCTCGAGAAAGGACGTTCCGGCGACAAAGGAATCGAACAAATGTATCTCTTTGACAAGAGGCTTGATCATCGCTTCGACGCCCTGTTTCGCGGCGATCGAAACAACCCCCTCTTTGTCGCTTATCGTCAGTTCTCCCACCGAATTATCGCTCCGTTCATCAGAAACGTTTCCAAAAGGCTCTGAAGCTCTTCTTCGTAGGCCGCGTACTCCTCGATTTCTCGTTGAAGTTCGTCCTTCTTTTCGGCAATCAGCGCCTCGTCTTCAAGCAATTCTTTGTACCGATACGGGTCGGTTGAAATAATGGCGTCAATCTCTTTTTCAAGCGCTCCGATCCGACGCTCAACGTTGGAAATCTCTATTTTATCGTAGTTCGCGCCTTCGCTTTCCAAAACTTTGGAAACGACGACCTCAAGTTCGGATATCTCTTTGAGATCGTTTCGACGATAAGCGTCGACGACTCTATTCCAAAGCTCGAACAGCTTCTCGTTTTCCGCAGTCGCCGGAAACATGTCGGGGTGAAACTTCTTAACCAATTTTCGGTAAATATGTTTAATCTTCATCAGATCGCTTTCACAAACTTCGCCAAGACTCTTGCTGGCTTCGACGTCGTTTATCATCTTCTGAAGACGTTTGTTATATTCCGACATTTCGGCGGCTATATAGTCGCGAAGCGCGTTCCGATCGACGGACTCTCCGACGTTCGCCCGAACCTGACAGTACGCGAGCGACTTCTTTTTCTCAATACAGCTTATCTTCTTTTGAAACGCCTCGATCATAAGCGAACCGAATTCGCGGATATACTCGCGATAATACTCTTCCGCAAGGCGACGGTAACGATCGCGTTCCAACAACAGCTTCTCGTACCGTCGATAGAGGTCGTCGCTTGATTTGACAAGATCCGTCATATCGCCTCAAAATCGCAAAGTTCATACGCGAGCGTCACAAGACGTTCGCCGTCGATCTCGGCTTTGCCGAAAAAGTCGTCGACGTTTCTATACCATTTGCCGTCAAAATTGATCGCGACTTCCCCGCCCTCGTCGACGGCTTCGACGGTATGCTCGCGTCCGTCGACGTCGCTTCGAAATCTTATTTTAACCGGCTTTTTCAACAATTCAAACAGATCGTACAGATCGAGATTGTTCGCGTCGACGTCGGTCAACTTGTATAAGTCGTTGATCAGCCATTTCATGATCGTAATATTCCCGAAGAACGCGTTGCGACAGATTCGGGCGGTCAGTTCTTCTCTCGCCTCGCGGTAAAGTCGCGTCGCCTCGTCGGTCTTGCCTTCCAGCGCGCGTATTTTTGCGAGCCGAACGTAGATTTCAGGAATATAATGGGGAGCGAATTTAAGATGGTTCGCGTAAATATCCTCGATGATTTCCTTGTACTTTTCGTAATTCTTCTCGACGTAGTAGCCGTTTCTGTACATATCCGCGACTTTATAAAGAGCGTTGATATGACCGGGAGCGGCGGAATAATACTCGAACGCCTTCTTATAATCGACGGTTCCCGTCCTGCCGTAATACCATATATAACCAAGACATACGTTTGCGTCCTCGTTGCCGAAAGACGACGCCTTTTCATAGTATTTCAGCGCGAGATCAAAGTCTTTGCGCTCGTAATACCAGCCTCCGAGTTCGAGCATATAGTCGGAATCTTTTGTTTCCTCGATGAGAAACGCCATCGCTTCGGAATAGAGAAAGAAATCCTCTTCGGAGGGATTGTCTTCATCGGCGAATCGTTCGCGAATCATCAGCGCGTCGTTTATCGTCATTTCTCGTCCTCAAACGCAAATTTTCACTTCTTAAATCTATAATTAGCTTGACTTATTCAAATCGCCGTCGCTCGAAGGCGAAGTCGGACGCCGACGGTTTGTCGCGCGAGACGGTCGACTTTACCCGCGCGCCTTCGGGCAAATATAAAACGCGTCAAATAACTTAATATTTCTTGTTATTATAGCGCTAATAGCACGTTCTACAAGATATAAAGTTCTTCTTAACATAAAAAAACCGTTTCAATTTAAATTATTAGATTCAGATCGCGCCATTCGATAAGTCGAAAACGCGCCGCTTCGTCTAGTCCGGACTTTAAGCGCCCTTTCGCAAGTCGGGTCGTCGCTCGTCGACGGTCCGCGTCGGGAAACGTTCCCCGAGGAACGACGACGTTAAGAGTCGCCGACGCGCGCCGATTTACCAGAATTTATAGATTTCTTCCCGAAGGAGAGCGGGCTCGTTTCCTGCGATCTCTTCAAAGACGGTCTTGATAACGTCGAGCTTGACGAAGGGATCGCGCGGATCATAGAAAAGTCCAAGTTCGTTCGCGACGTCCGAGAGAGAATAACCGCGAAGATCGAAACGCCGCAAGGCGGCGGGCAAAAGATCGACGCGCCGCCAAATCGGTTGAACGATCCCGTAAGCGGCGAGCGTTTTTTCGAGAACCTTCAAATCAAAATCGACGTTGTACCCGACGATCGTTCTGTTTTCCAATTTGGCGGCAAGCTCGTTCGTCCAAAGGAACTGAAAATTCGGCTCCGAAAAAACGGAGTCGGAAGTGACGCCATGAATTTTGGAATTAATCGGATGAAAATCCGTTTCCGGATCGACAAGTCTCGCAAGCGATTCCCCGTTCTCAAAAAGCGCGGCGAACAAACAAACGCGATCGTATCGACCGTTGGGACTCTCGACGTCAATAAAGACCAGACGCCTGTCGAACCAGGACGAAGAGTCGACCGAGTCCATCGCCGCGTTCCATTCAAACAAACTCAATGAAAATCGACTTTTTCCCGTATGTACGATCGACGATACGGCGCGATCTTTTTCGGCGGCAACTCTCCGCCGTATTTCAACAACCACCGGCGCCGCTCGCAGTCGGTCGCGTAATAGGAAAGCCAGTTTTGTTCTCGCGCGCAGTCGAGAACGTCGTAGTACGATTCGTCGTCTTCGTCGCCGTCGTAGTCGGACTCCTCCGTGTAAGAACAGAAATTCCAGTAAACGGGTCCTCTCCGAACGGTGAGTTTCTTTAATTCGGACGAAAGAACTTCATGAACGATCAGTTGATAGAGGCGACGATCCGAAAGATGTTCGGTGTAGAGAAACGCGTGCCCAAGGCGGTGAAGCTCGTCGACGAGCGCTACCAGCGCGCGACTGACTTCCGAGTCCGACGACGTTCGCGAATCCAGAATCGAGACGCGCGGACGAAGCCACGTCGCGACGTAACTCATCGGGGAGCGATCCCAGTCGATCAATTCGCGGAGATATTCGTTTTCGCGCTCGCACGACCACCTCTTCTCCAAAAAGAGAGTAAATTCGTCGCCGCAGTAATCTTCAAGACAATGCAATAAATACGCGTTCTCGAAGTATCCGTCGACTTTGTCCTGAAGCGTCACTTTCTACTCCTCGCGTCGAGATTGCTCGTCCGATCTCAATCGGGCTTTCCGGTCAATACGACGGTTCGTCTTGAGGCGACAAGACGAACCGCGCGAAAGGACGACAAACGACGACAAGAAGACGAGCGACGCAAAACGCGAACCATCGACGACGCTCGCGCGAAACGTAAGCGACGTAAAAAACGGATCGCGTTTAACGCTTGGGGGATCGCCTGATCGACGTTGCAAAGACTTCCCAGGGGGGGCGCAAGGAAAGGAACTCCAAACGGGAGAACTCTTTCGCCGAGCGCCTGAAACTGACGGAAGGGGGGAGGTTTCCGTCAAGCCGACGTCTCTGCTTATGGCGTTTCCTTCTGCTTAAGAGTGTACAGAGATTCGATAGAAATACAAGAAAAGAAATACGGAAAACAGGGCGTTATCAAAAATTTCAACGCGCTCTATTCTGCACATGCCAAAAAACCGCGCAAATTAAAACGACCGCAAATTTTGAACCTAGTTAGAACGTCCCGTTATTCGTCAAATCGTTTGAATCGTTCAAAACTCATTTTACCGTCGAGTTCGCGTCGACGCGAACGATTGCAAGTCCCTGAATCTTACAAAACGCGGATAATTCGTCAAATCGTTCTTCGCCGCCCTCGGCAACTTCCGCTTTTACATACGGAGCCCAATATGCGTTACGACCCGCAAGCCCCCACGATTTCACGCAAAAAGTAAAAGCGTCGAGAAGCTCTTGTTCGCGTTCGGACGCGCTCAAGGAAGAGTTGAGAGCTATAGAAATCGATTTTTTCATGCCGGGTTGCTTCGGAAAGACGATGGCGTCGGACTCGCAACGCGCGAAAACGGCGCGTTCGATACCCGACGCAACGGGGGTCTCTTGCGACAACCGTATGGCGCGAGGCTCCGTCGACGTCGACGCGACGCGATTCTCGTCCGAGTCGCGCGACCGATTCTTCGCAAGTTCCCCAACGCCGGACTCGCCGTCGGCGTCGCGCGCGTAGGCCGTGTTGCCAAGAGTTTTGCGAGCGTCGATGTTCGGCGCTTTTTCCGAGGGCTCTCCAGCCGCGATCATATTCGCCAAAAAGCCGGGCGCGCTTCCTTCGACTTCCGTCGCCGCCGCGTTTGACGCGCATCGAGTTTGAGACCCGTTTTGCGCGGCGCCGCGACCGGACTCCTCGCCGCGCCCCATTCCGAGCGTTTCGCTCGACGCGTCGGAACTTTCGTCGTAAGTTCCAACCGCTCCGGACGCGTTTTCGGAGCGCGTCGAAAGAGCGACTTTTTGAGCGTCGATTACGGCGTCCGAATAATTCCGCGAAGCGAGCGCGCGGTCAAACGCGGCGCCAAAATCGGCCCCCGTTTCACGCCGTCCGTCGGGCGCGGCGACGTTGCGAAATTGGGAATCGCGTCCGCTCGATTGCGCGACGTTCCCGACGGAACTCGTTCCCTGGGAGCTTGCTCGGGGTTGGGACGTCGCGGCGGACGTTTCCTTGTCCGAAACGCGAACCCGCGCCGCGGCGGGATTGGCCGCTCCGATCCTCGCGTTCGATCCCAACCGCGCCTGAAGATCGGAAGTTCCGGAACCTCCTCCCCCGATGAAATTCCGTTCGCTTCCCGCGCCGCGACCTTCGCTTGATCCAAAACCTTGTTCCCGAAGCACCGCGCGACGCGCCGCGACCGCTTGACTCAATTGAAGCGAAAGACGGTTGCGCGAGAGATTCGCCTGTTCGACGACGAGACGTTTAAGGGTCGGATCGGACTCGGGATATTCGAGTTTCTGATCTTCGGCGACAAATTCGTATCCGTACAAATCGCCCCAGGACGCGAGCGCAGCGACTGCGGCGTAGAAATACTTCGACCCGCCGGGGCGGACGATCAGCAAAGGATACGCTTCGATTTTTTCTCCCGAAGCCGTCTTGCCGCCGGTCGTTTCGAGATAATGTCTTGAAGCGGCGCGCAACGCGGAATCAAACGGATTGCCGGGATAATCCGCGATGAGAAAGTCGGAATCGTCGAAACGAATCCCCTCGGGTTGCAAATAGACGCCCGACGCCGCGCATTCAATATAAATCGGTCGGCGATACGTCCCTTTTTTGCCCTGATAAGGAACGATCGCGTAGGAACGCCTGGCGTCTTTACTGTTCTCGCGCAATTTTTCGATCTCTTGTTCGAGCGACGTTATTTCGCCGTCAAGCGCGTTAATATGGTCTTGAAGATCGACGGCGGTCTCGTCTTTTTTCGCGACGCTCTCGCCTTGAAGCGTTTCCAATTTCCTCTTCGACGTTTCCAGATCGGATCGAAGCCGGGCCAACGCCGCCTCCGCCGTCGCGAGTCGAGAACGTTGCTCGCTGAAAGAACTTTCGATTCGAGCGCGCGTTGTCATAAGTTCGTCGATAAACCAATCGACCGATTCTTTTTCGTTGATCAGCTCTTCAAACGAAGCGGCGTTGGCGACGACGAGCGCGCGCTCGTAGGAGTCGTCTCGACTCTCTTCGGCTCCCGAGCGGTCGAGTTCGTTTCGATCGACCGCCGCGGCGAGCGTTCTGGCGTCGAGCAGCGCGCCGCGAAGGGCGTCGTCGCCGAGCGCGGTTTCTCGATCGAACTCGACTTCGTTTTCCGCGACGGATTCCGTCGGTTCTTTTCGGTCGTCCGAGCCCTTCTTGGCGACCGCCACGAAAATCATCGCGAGCATTCCCATGGCGCATAGAAGAACGGCTAAAAAGGGAAAGAGCGAAAACGTCTCTTCCGAAGATTGGGAACGACGCGGCATTTCTTTCACGAAGGGAACAAGACGACGGAAAAACTACATAAACGACTATAAATAAAAAGTTACGCGGAACGTTTCTTACTTGAAGCGGCGCGCGTTCTCTTCGCGGGCGCGACGGGAACGGATTCCTCGGCGGCTTGCGGCTCCGCGACGACCGAATCCGCGTCAAATTTCGTCATCACAAGCGTCTCCGGTTCCGGAGCCGACTTCAATTCAAGCGAATTCTCAAGGGAATCGAGCGCCGCGAGCGCGTCGTCGCGTTTAGAAACGCGGCGCGAAACGTCGGCGTCGAAACGAATCGAAGGCGAATAAGACGTCGGAACGGACGTCGACGCCAATTTGGAATTGAGCAGGCAGACGGTCGCGGAAAGATTGTTGAGCGTCTTTTCAAACTCGCCGACTTCCGCTATTTTTTCAAGTGAACGCGCGAATCGTTCTTCAAGCGAGGCAAGATCCGCGGACGTTCGCAACGCTTCGTTCAGCGCGGTCGCCTGGGAAGCGATTATTTCTTCAAGCGAATCGAGCCGCGCGGCGCTTTTAGCGGCTTCTTCGAGCGCGGGTCGCAACGCGTTCTCAATGAAATCGCGTTGCGTTTGCGCGAGCGCTTGCGCCCAGAGCGCGCTTCCTTCGGTCATGCGTCGATCGATCGAATCGCCAAATTGAGAGGCGGTCAGCGTCATGGTTTGAGCCCAGAGCGTCGTTTGCGCGTTAGTCGCCTCGGTAAAAGAACGCGCGACCGATTCCAGAAACCGACGCGTCGTCTCGACGTCCGAGTCGACGTTCGCTTGCGCGAAAAATCGACCTTTCAGCTCGGAATCGACGAGTCGCGAAACGGACGAAGCGAGCGCGGAGTCCTGCTTGCGCGAAAAAAATTGAGCGAAATAAAGCGCGAAAACAAGCGACAACGCGAGCGCGGTCGTGTCGAACGCGACTTTCAACCCGGCGGCGAGCGACTCGCCCGTCGCTTCAAGCCGCGTCAAGTCCAAACTGCCAAGCGCGACGGTAATGCCCAAAACGGTGCCGAGAAACCCGAGAATAGGAATCGCCCAAATAAAAGCGCGAACCATGCCGTAGTCGGATTCGCGAGCGTCAAGCGCGTCGTCGGCGAGAAAGCGAAGTTCCTGATCGAGTTCTTCGGGGGATCCTCCGTATTTCAGAAAGTTCAACGCGTCGGCAAGCCTGTTTAAATAAAGGGTGTTCCCGCGCACCTCTCGCGCTTTGGCGATGGAGTCGAGATACTCGTCGACTCTTTCAACGGGCTCTTTTTCTCGTTTTTTAGGCGGAAAAAGCGCGCCGCGGTTAAGCGCGGTCAGTTCGCGGCGCGTCCGCGACAGTTTGAAGCCAAGGTCGCACAGCCCGATCCAGAACATGACGATCGTCGCGTACTCGACGGGGTGTCCGGCGCAGTACCGAACGATCGTCTCGTTGCGGATCAGACCGGCGTTTATCGCAAAGTAGAAGAGAAACGCGGCGACGAACCCCCATAAAACCGACGAACCGGCTAATTTGACAAACACTTTTTTCATCGTCGACGTCAACTCCAAAACGGCGCGCCCTGACAAACCGCGTAAAAAACGCGCCGACGTTCAAAAACATACGGTTAGAAATCAAACCAAAAACCAATTCCATACTTGCGTTGGAAATGGTGATGAAACTGGTAGAGATCGTCTCCCCCTTGAAAATACTCCGCGCCCAAACGAATAAGCGAATTCGTCGCGTCGCGCCACTGAAGTCCCGTCTGCGTCGCCCAATAACCGCCAAAATCAAGTTCCTGGTAAAGGTGCGCGTGCGTCGCGAAGAACGGACGCGCGACCCAATTGGACATATTGGGATCGAATTGGGGAGAATACTCGAATCCCATTTGCAACTCGCATGGCTCCGTCGTTTTGCCGGTATGGAAAGCGTAGTCGAATTCGGCGTAAAGACGAACGTCGTCGGTCGGCTTGACGGCTAGACCGAACATAACCGCGTCCCTCGAGTAGTGAACGCGAGGACGAAATTGATCCATAAGGTAATTGTCGCCAAGGTGGGAGCTGACGTGGTAGTAGCCCGTCTTAAACTGCCAGCGTCGCGTTCCGTAAACAAGGGGAACGCCGGCGCGGTAGTCGGTCGCGGCAAGATTGCGATTCTGTTCCCAATCGAGACGGAGAAGCGCCGCGCCCTCGAGTTCCAGTTCCCAACCTTCGGGAGAAACGACGTCGGTCGTTCCATATCGCCAAAGAGACGTCCGACCGCCAAGAGCAATATCCCATAGCGTTCCGTAACTTTGCGTATGATTAATGATGCTCTGAAGCCGAGAATCCTTGCGACTCGCCAAATAAGACGGATACATCGTCCCCTGAGGGAGAATTTGCGACGTCCAGCCCTCTTTGGGAACGTCGGGATCGATCCAGCGCTCTTTAAACGTGTCGCCGTCGCGAGCGTTCGTTTCAACCGGAAAGCCGAAAAGTCCTCTGATCTTTGCGGACGATCGTTTCGACCCCGAGCCGGACGTCGCGTCTTCCAAACACAACGCGCGACAGTCGGCGGTCGCCGCGTCGAGATATTCGTCGGATCCGACAAGCAAACCTTCGACGCTCGAATTGGACGAAAAATCGTATTTTTCCTCCAGGCTTTCGTCGTCGGGCGGCTTGTCTTTGGAACTGTAACGTCGTCGCGCGTATCCGCGCGCGGATTTCGCCGTCGATTCTTCGTCCGAGTCGTCTTTTTCCGACGAAAAAAGGGCGTCTTGATACGCTCGCGCCTCGTCGTCCGCCTGATACTGCGTTATGCCGTAACCGCTTGATCGCGATTTCTTACTCGAGTACGACGACACGTACTCTTCTTCGCCGTCCGCCGCGACCGCGAGGTCTAAGGACAAAGAAGCGATCGCCGCCAATAAAAAAGCGATTGCAAGCGTCGGCTTCTTCTTGTCAAACAGGTTCGTCATATAAGTCATTTCGTCGCGTCAATTCGTATTAAACCGCGTCCGGGACTTGGGACGACGTCGCGCCAAGCCTCCATGACAAGCGTAGCGTAACTTTTTCCGCAGATTCGGGCAAGATCAAAATCCGGACGCGAAGACAAGCCGCCGGTAGAAACGCAAAACCGACGCGCGGAAGAGAAGCGCGGCGGTCGGAATTGAAACGCCGAAGTATCGGGAAGAAAGATTGCGTTCGACGAGAAACGGAACGTCCGTCCCGTTTCGGGTAGGCGCGGAAACGGTCGTTACGTCAAAGACTCTCCAAATTCCTTTTTCACGTCCGCTCCGTCGCGACCGGGGATGGTCTTTCCCATCGCCCGCTCGATCTCGTTCAGCATTCTCTTTGCGCGCTCGACAAAAAAACGCTCAAAGTCGTCGGCGCGGAGCAAATCCGCCGGAATCCAATGAGTTTCCAAACAAGCGTCGAGCGAACGCGCGTCCGTTTTTCCCTTCGTCTCAATTTTAGTCAGATAAACGCTCGGCGCAAAAACGTCGAGGGACGAAACGCGTCGGTTCAGGCTTGTTCTATTTCCTCGCGCGTCGGCAGAGACGGCTGAGCGCCGAGTTTTTGAACGCTCAGCGCGGCGGCTTTGGACGCGAACGCGAGCGCGTCGTCGAGCGGCTTCCCTTCGGCGAGCGCGACGGCCAACGCGCCGGAATACGCGTCGCCGGCGGCGGTGGCGTCGACCGCGTCGACGCGCAAGGCGGGAACGCTCTTGCGGACTCCGTCTTTGGCGGCGACGTAAGAACCTGCGGAACCAAGCGTTACGATCGCCGTCCGGACGCCGAGTTCAAGGAGTTTTTCCGCGGCGCGACGCGCGGACGCCTCGTCGACGACCTCGATTCCAGTAAGTCGCGCCGCTTCCGTTTCGTTCGGCTTGACGACGGAAACGCACTCGAGCAAATCCTGCGGCAACGGATCCGCAGGCGCGGGCGCGGGGTCGAGCAAGACGGGAACGCCCGACGCCTTGGCGAGTTTCGCGGCGCGTTTGATCGCGTCCATAGGCGTTTCCAACTGGAGAACGACCATCTTCGCGTCGGCGATCTCGCCGGCGGCGCGATCCACGTCTTCGGGCGTCAGCGCGAAATTGGCTCCGGACGCCACGGAAATCGAGTTGTCGCCCGTCGAATCGACCATAATGAGCGCGACGCCCGTCGCCAGCTTGGGATCCTTTTGAATGAACGAGACGTCGATTCCTTCCTTCGCGTAACCGTCGATCGCCTGTTTGCCGAGCATATCGTCGCCGACGCGAGCGACAAAGACGACGTCTCCGCCCGCGCGAGCCGCCGCGACCGCCTGATTCGCGCCCTTGCCGCCCGGCGCGGAGGCAAATGAGCCGCCGACGACCGTTTCGCCCGGCGCGGGTATGCGATCGGCCTTAATGATCATATCCGTGTTCGAACTTCCGACAACAACGATTTTCGGTTTAGACATTTCGTCGTCCTTTCCAATAGGGTCCTAAATACTGAACGCGTTAAACGCGAAACCGCCTTCGCGCTAAATTATAGCGGCGGGAATTGCCAAAGCAAACGCGCGAATAAAACAACGCGTCAATAATTGGGAGTCGGCGCGCGGAAATCGTCCAAATTGATCGACTTGAACCATTCGATCGTTCTGGCGAGCCCTTCCCTCAACTGAACTTTCGGCTCCCAATTCAGTTTTTCTTTCGCCAACGAGATATCCGGCTGTCTCCTGCACGGATCGTCGACCGGAAGCTCCTTAAAGACGTATTTCGGTTTCTTGCCGAGCAACTCCCAGACAAGATCGCCGAGTTCTTTGACGGTAAATTCGTTCGGATTGCCCAAATTGACCGGACCGACGAATCCTTCTTCGTTCTCCATCAGTCGAACAAGTCCTTCGAGCAAATCGGAATAATAGCAAAACGATCGCGTCTGAGAACCGTCGCCGTAAATCGTGATCGGTTCGTCCGCGAGCGCCTGACGGATGAAATTGGAAACGACTCTGCCGTCGAACGGATGCGTCTTGGGACCGTAAGTGTTAAAAATGCGCGCGATACGAATGTGCGTTCCGTACATTCTCGACGCGTCCATAAAGAGCGTTTCCGCCGCGCGCTTGCCTTCGTCGTAACAAGCGCGGGGACCGATCGGATTGACCGCGCCGCGGTAATCTTCGCGCTGGGGATGAACTTCGGGATCCCCGTAGACTTCGCTCGTCGACGCCTGAAGAATCTTCGCGCGGCATTCGCGAGCGAGTTCCAAAAGATTGATCGCGCCCAAAACCGACGTTTTAATCGTCTTCAACGGATTATACTGGTAATGTCCCGGCGCGGCGGGACACGCCAGATTATATATTTCGTCGACTTCGAGAGAAATCGGAATCGTAACGTCGTGTCTGATAAGCTCAAAATTCGGACGAGAAAGGAGCTTTTCCACGTTCGACTTCTGACTCGTGAAGAAATTGTCGACGCAGACGACGTCGTGTCCGCGATCGATGAGCAGTTCGCAAAGATGCGAACCCAAAAAACCCGCGCCGCCGGCGACAAGAATCCGTTTGATGCGCGCCATCGTTTCACGTTCCTTTTTAAATGGTAAAAAACGGCGACTTAACGCGAAAAACGCGCCGCTTTCCTTTGAAAAGCTAAATAAAAATTGGGGCGAACGCCCTTTCTTGCGCAAATCGTTCCGCGCCGCTTTTGAAGGCGGCGCGAAACGACGATAACCGCGGGACGTCAAGAGCGCGTCTCTTGACGTCGCTTCGTTAAGCTCAATCCTCGAACAAGTCGCCGAGGAAGTCGTCGTCAAAGATCGAATTGGAAAGTTCGACGTCGAGTTTGGCGGCGTCTTCCGCTTCCATATCGAAGGAAGCGAA
This sequence comes from uncultured Planctomycetales bacterium, assembly GCA_947305735.1. Taxonomy (GTDB): domain Bacteria; phylum Planctomycetota; class Planctomycetia; order Pirellulales; family Thermoguttaceae; genus RUG369. Next base: position 26,956 of record CAMZEO010000001.1, read on the forward strand.
TTCCGCGAACGCGGCGTCGGTCGTTTCGGCGACAAACGCCAAATTCGGCGCGACGGTTCGCGAAGACGTCGCGGCAATCGCGACCGATTCGCGATTCTCCGCTTTCACGGAGACGCTTTCGGCGATCGCGTTCCATTCGACCGGGCTTTGATCCAGAATCGCGGCGGCGACGGCCAAGTCGACGGTCGCGAATTCCTGAGCGTCGGTGGCGACGGGCGCGAGTTCCGAGAAGACGTTGACGGTCTCGACGTCGAGATCGAGAACCGCTCCGCTCGCCTCGAGGACGACGGAAACCGCGTCGAGTTCAAAACCTTCCGAATTGTCGACGTAGAGAACCGGGGTATAGACGCCGGACTGCTCGTACCAGTGACGCAGATTGCGGCTCATCGTCAGACCGACGAAAGTTTCGACGGTTCCGTCCTTCCAGTCGACCTTCCAGTAGGCGTAAGCGTCGGCGTTGGACGCGACGTTGTAAACGACCGCGACGGAATCGCCGGACGCCGTCTTGGCGGTTTGCTTGTCGACGTTGAAGGACTTCGGCGCCGCCTTAATCTCGTGTTCGGCGACTCCGGACCATTCGGATTCGTTCTTGACGGAGGAAGCCAGCGCCTTGATGCGGACTTCGACGACGTCGCCGGTTTCAAACGAGGCGTCCCTGATCAAGCCGTGGACGTCGGTAAGAGCGCCGGTGTCGTTCCATTTTGACGAACCCTTGAGACGGTACTCGACGACGTATTCCTTCGCCGGATCGACGGTCTTCCATTCGACGACGACGTTTCCGTCGACGTCGCGTCCGACGAACGTAATCTCCGGCGTCGCGTAACTCGGCGCGGCGGGATCCGTAACGACGATCGTGAAGGTCGCGTCGACCGAGGCGTCGCCGGAGTCGGTCGCGCGGACGGTCGCTTCGTAATCGCCCGCCGACAAACGCTTTTTAACGATCAGCTTGTCGCCGTCGAGCGCGAACGCGCCGTTGGCGTCGTCGACGAGTTCGTAGGTAAACGCGTCGCCCGCGTTGGCGTCGACGGCTTCAAAGACGCCGACGACATAGCCCGGCGCGGCGTCGGACATGACGTCGCCGGCTTTCGTGAACGTAATCGAACTTGGAGCGACGTTTCCTTGCTCCTCAATCGCGCCCATATCGACGCGTTTGTTGGCGATACGCTGCTTGCCGAGAACGTCGAGATTTCCGACGACGTAGGAGTCGTCTCCGGCGTCGATCATCTTAGATCCGATCTGGAGCCCGAGATCCCATTCGGACCATTTCGCGGAGGAATCAAAGCTGATGAACATCGGATCGACCGATTTCACGCCCGTCCCGGAAATCGCGATATTGGCGGAGCCGATATCGGAATTCTTCAAAACGGTCTGACTCGTCGGCGTAATCGTGGTGGCGTACAAGTCCGCCGCCGCGCTCGCGGAGTTGCCGTACAGGATCGAGTTCTTGACGTTGAGCCTGTGGTTCGCCCAAACGCCGCCGCCCAAGCTTTCGCTCCTATCGCCGCGCGCGGTGTTGCCGACGATCGTCGCGTTAATCAGGTCGACGTCAAAGGACGCGGCCGAGAGAAGATCCATCATATTGACCTGAACGTAGACGCCCGCGCCCAGCGAAGCCCTATTGCCGACGACAAGCGTGTTCGAGATCGTCGCGCCGGTGTAGGTTCCCAAACCGCCGCCGTAGTAAATAGCCTCGTTGTCGGCGATCGTCGAACGTTCGACCGTCAAAGCGCCGCGGTTGTAAACGCCGCCGTAGTAATGCGCGCGGTTGCCGACGATTTCCGACTCGACGATCGTCATCGTTCCGGCGTTGTAGACGCCGCCTCCGTAAGCGGCCTCGTTCCCGCGAACGACGACTTTTTCTAGCGTCACCGTCGCGAAGTTGCGCATAGCGCCGCCCGATCTGTCGGGATGATCGTCTAAATCGTAACCGTTGCCCGCGCCGGTAAAATCGACTTTTACGAACTTAACGTTCGCGTTGGCGTTTTCAGAACCGACGACGACCAAAGAACCATCAAATCCGCTCGACGCGATCTCAATAGTACGATCGTCGTTTCCGATGACAACGTCGGAGTCGACGTACAACGTGGAGTTCAGAGTAACGGACGAGACGGAGGCGTCGAAGGTAACCTTCTTTCCGCCCTGGCTCGCGTCAAGCCGCGACGCGTACTCGATCGCTTCGCGCAGAGAAATCTGCCCGTCGGTCGGGTCTACGACGTCTTTGTCGGTGTTGACCGTCGTGGAAGGTTCTTCGAACGGGAATTCGTAGGCGCCCATATCGACCGAATCGAGCGAGGTGCACACGCGTTGGTTTCCGTCGAGGTCGAAATCAAGGTTCGCGCCGGTCGCGTCGAGCGCGTAGGCGTTCAGACCAGAGTTCACGGCTTGCGATTTGGCCGTCAACCTGACGTCGACGACTTCCGCGTTGGCGACTTTGCCTTCGACGAAGATCGGAGCGACGGCAAATCCGGGCTCGCCGGTCTTGGAGTTCGTCATCGACGGCTTCTTGTTGACGCCGGACGTCGACCCGAGCAGCGAGTTCTTAAGGCTGGCGGTCGACGTCGTCGAGTAGAAATCGACGGCGTCGGGCGCGTAGTTGCCCGCGACGATCGCGTTGTACGCGTTGAAGGTTCCCTTGTTGTAGACGCCGCCCGCCTTTTGAGCCGCGACGTTGGCGCCGATCGTGACGTTGCGCGCCTCGACGGAGCCTTCGGCGACGAAGATCGCGCCGCCGTTCGTTCCGGCCTCGTTCAGCGACATAGCGGCGTTGGAAATCTTCGCGGTTCCCTTCGCGTTGTGCAACGCGGCTCCGGCTCCGGTCGCGACGTTCGACTTGAAGATCGCGTTGGTCGAGGCGAAGGAGGCCGCGTTGTAAACGGCCGCGCCGTTGACCGCGGAGTTGGACAGGAACGAGACGGAAGAGAAGGTCGCGGAACCGGACGCGTTGTAAAACGCGGCGCCGGAACCGGTCGCCCTGTTGCCTTCAAAGCTCCACTTGGAACCGGCGGCGACGACGCCCGCGTTGTAAATCGCGGCGCCTTCTTCGGCGGCGTTCCCGCCGAACTTGACGTAATCGTTGTTCCCGACGACTTCGGAATTGGCGGCGTTGTAGATCGCGCCGCCCTTCAAGGCCTGGTTGCCGTTGAACTCGACGCCATTAATCGCGACGACGTAAGCGTTTGTCGTCGACGACAGGCTGTTGTAGATCGCGCCGCCGAATCCGGCGTCGGCCTTATTGTCGTTAAAGACGACGTCGGTCAACGCCAAATCGCCGTAGTTGTCGATCGCGCCCGCGTCGTCGGAGGCGACGTTGCCGACAAAAGTAGCCGACGAAACGGTCGCGGTTCCAAGATAGTTGACGATCGCGCCGCCATACTTGGCCGAGTTGCCCTCAAAGACGTTGGACGCGACGCCGAGAGCGGAATCGGTCTTCGCCTCGATCGTAAGCGTTCCGCCTTCCGCGTTGTAAATCGCGCCCGCCTGATCGGAAGCCTTGCCGTTCTTGAATTCCGCCTGAATGAACTTCGCGTCGCCGACGTTGTAGACGGCCGCGCCGTCGACCGCTTTGGAACCGTCAAAGGAGACGCCGGAGCCGACGAGCGCGCCTGCGTTGTAAATCGCGCCGCCGTTTTCCGTCGCGTTCATATCGGCGAAGGAAACGTTCCACAACTTGAGATCCGCGTTCACGGCGTTGTAGACGCCCGCGCCTTGTTCGGCGGTCGCCGACTTAATCTCGACTTCGTTCAGCGTCAAATCGCCGGCGTTGTAAACGGCGGCGCCGCCGTCGGCTTTCGCGTTGACGAGAACCAGATTGTTGGCGTAGACCGTCGCGCGAGCGACAAAGAAGATTCTCGAATCGTTATGGGCGTCGATCGTAATCGTTTGCCCGTCCGTCGGTCCGGAGATCGTCAGGTCGCGATCGATCATCAGTTCGCCGGCTTCCAGAGAAATCGTCTTGCCGCAAACATCCGGAGCGAAGGTAATCACGTTGGCGATAGCATTCTCGAGCGTAACGGAGTCGGAACCGTTCCAAACCAGCGTTTCGCCGTTTGCGAGCTCGTATTTGACGTTCGCGATCAACTCGACCGTTTCGTCCTCGATCGTAACGTTGTCGACGGTGACGTAGCCCTTCTTGACGTAGGTCAACTTCCCGTCGGCGTAAGTCGCGACCGCGCCTTCCGGAACGTCCATTCCTTCGTTGGCGGCAAGTTCGAAGGTCGCGCCGTTTTCGAGCCGTCTGTCAATGGAAATCGAACTGCCGGTTCCGGCGCCGACGGAGGCGATCGCTTCGCGCAGGGAGACGAGACCGTCGTATTGATCGACGACGTCAAGCTCGGTCGTCACGACCAGACTGGGACGTTCGGCGACGTCGAATTCCAACGCGAACGAATTATTGTCCTCGTTCGATTCGAAGACGGAGTTGTTGACGTCGACCGAAATCGTGGCCCGGTAATGACCGGGGGTTAACCGTCCGACGTTCCAGTATCCGGAAACCGCGTCGCCGTTTTGCAACCAGTATTCCCTGGACATGAATCCGGAAACGTCGTCGCCGTAAGTCTTTGTAAAGACTCTTGAAGAGCCTTCCACGACGTCGCCGTTGGAGTCGAGCCGCTCGATGGTAATCGAGTAGTCGAAGCTGTTGAGAACGACGCCGGAATCGTAATTGGCGAACTCATAGTTGAAGCATACGTCCCAACCCTGGTCAAACTTGCCCGTGTCGACGCCGTTGGCCTTCGCGTAGACGCCGACGAGCGCGCCCGGTCCGAAAGCGAGATCGGGAGCGACCGGCGCGTATTCGACCGCGCCCATGTCGACGTAATCGGAGGCGATACGATCGTTGCCGTAGACGTCTTTGTCGATTCCCTCGACGAAGGAGTTGACGCCCGTGTTGACGGCGGGACTTTGCGCGGTCAGTTTGTAACCGGCGCCAAACTTCGGATCAAACGGATTGAGCGTCGTTCCGACAAACGCGGAGAATCCTTCCGCGACGGTCATCGCGTCCGGATTGACGGCGTTGGAACCGTCGCCGATCATCGAAGCGTACAGAACGGCGGTCGCCGTCCGTTCGAGAGCGACGTCGACGCCCTGGTACGCCGCTTCGTTCTTAGCGACGATCGAGTTCTTAATCTCCGCCGACGCGGAGTCGAGCGCGACGCCGCCGCCGATGGCGGCCTTGTTGTCGGAAATCGTGTCGTTGACGAGCGAGACTTCCATCGCCGCCCCTTCGCCGATCGCGTAAATAGCGCCGCCTTCCGCCTGTTTCGACGTATTCTTGACGAGCAGGGAGTTGACGACCGACAGCTTGGACGCGGCTTTCGTCGCGGCGCCGGCTATCGCGCCTCCGTTATATTTCGTCTCGTTGTCCGTGAAGACCGAACTGACGATCGACGCGTTCGAATTCTGGAAGTAAACCGCGCCGCCGAAGTAATCGGTCGAGTTGGACGCGAATCCGGCCTCGACGATTTCAAGAGAACCGATCGAATAGACCGCGCCCCCGAAGTACGTCGACTTATTCGAGGCGTAGGAACCGCCGTTGATCGTCAAGTTTCCAGAGTTGTACGCGGCGCCGCCGAGACCGTCGTACAGAATCTTATCGGTCGGGTCGACGGGATTCGCAGCGAACGCGACCGAATCCCTGACGTTCACATTGTTAAGGACAAGCGATCCGGCGTTGCGAATCGCGCCGCCCGTCGCCGCGCGACCGTTGACGAAGCTCAAGTCGTCGATTTCGACGGAACGCCCGACGTCGACGTAAATCGCGCCCGAGAGAGACGCCGCGTCGACGGTGATCGCGGAGGCGCCCTTGATCGTCTGATCTTTGGCGGGCGTAATTTCCTTGCCCGCGAGCGTGATCGTCGCGGAGCGATCCACGAGCGTCTGGCTGAACGTGATCTCGTTGCCGACGAAGGTCGAAACCCAGGCGGTTCCGTCGTTCGCGAATTCGTAACGCAGACCGTCGGCAGACTCGAACGCGGCATCGACGACGTCGCGGCGAACCGCCATTTCATAGACGACGCCCAGATCGGTCGCCAACGAACCGCCTTCGACGAATTCGACGTACGAACCGTCCTCGAACGCGAACGTCGCGCCAAGGTAGGTCGCGCGGAGATTGGAGTCTTCGCCGACGATTTCCAAGGTCGCGTGATCGGCGAGAACGACCTTGACGGAACCGTCGTCGGAAATGAACCCGCCGTTCATAAATTGCCCTTGGACGCCGTTGTAGACGACCGCGGCGCCGTTGGCAATCGCGACGATTTCGCCGGTCGACGTTTTAACGGCTTCGGCGCGATAAGTCGCGTAAGTCTTCGAGTAGACAATCGAATTCCGTTGCAGATCGGCGAAGAGAATCTTCGATCCGTCGGGTTTTACGACGACGTCGACGTACTCGTATTTCGTGGAAACCGGCGGAACCTGTCCGAGCGATTCAAGATAATCGAACTTCGATTCGCGATGCGCCGTCACGGTCGAACCGTCCGCCATCGCGAGATCGATCGAATAACTGTAGTCGAATTGAGCGGGCGCGTACGCGACGGTCGTTCCGTCGGGATACGTGAAGACGCCCTTGTTGTAGACGACGTAGGTTTCGCCGTATTCGATTTCCTTCCCGTCGACAAGTTCGACGTCGGTTCCGGCGTCGACCAGGACGTTGCGACCGGTCGTGGCAACGCCGTCCTGGACGGTTACCGCGACCATGTCGTCGCGGACGAGGTCGGCGGCGTCGATCAGAACTCTGGAACCGAACCAGTACGGCCCGACGTAGAGTTCGGAAGCCTCGCGCAACGTAATCGCGTCGTCGAGAGGATCGTAGGCGTCGGAGTCGGCGTCGGTCGTAACGACGACGCTCGGAGCTTCGTAGACTTTGAACTCGATCGAATAAACGTTGTTGTCCGCGACAAGTTCGGGAATTTCGGAACCGGAGTCTACCGTAATCGTGATCGTATAGGTTCCGACCGGAAGCGAGCCGAGATTTTGACGGTAATAGGTCTGCGTCGCGCCGACGTCGAGCCAATCGGAGCTTCTTAGCCAATCGAAGTAGTCGGAACCGGATTGATAACGCTCGACTTTCGAATCGGCGTAGCTGGCTCCGGTCGCGGTGACTCCGGTAACGGAGAACGTAACGCTGAACTTGTCAAAGACGGGCGCGTCGCCAAGATTCATAATCGAATAATCGAGGACGACGTCGCGACCGGCGATATAATGGTCGGTCGTCTTATCGTTAATCTTCGCAAACCAGAAGTTGACGGGATCGGTTCCGAATCCAAGGTCGGGCGAGATAGCCGTCTGGTACTCGTAGGCTCCCATGTCGATCGAGTAAACGACGCCGCCGACTTCCGCGCCGACGATACGCGCGCCGCCCGCAAGATCGAAGTCGACGCCCGGAACGGCGAGCCTGTTGTCGCCGCCGTTGATCGCGGGCGATCCGGCTTGGAGCGAATAGTCGCCCGCCGCCGCGTCCGCAAACTTGGGATCGACGTTGACGAAGCAGCGATACTCGCTCTTCATCCAGCTTTCTCCAAAGGCGACGTCGCCGGTCGATTCGACGTTTTGCAACAAGGAGTTGCGCAACGTAATTTTCGCGCCGACGGCGGCGAATACGTCGACGCCCGTTCCCTCGACGGTCTGAGTATCCTCGCCGACGACGATTTCTTTGGAAGCGACGGCGTTGCCCGCGACGATCGAGTTGTCGATCGCGGCGGAGGTCAGGACGTAGAGTCCGCCGCCTTCGTAGGCCTTGTTGCCCGCGACGGTGACGTTGACGAGTTTGATCGTCCCGGCGTAGATCGCGCCGCCCTTTTCAACGGCCTCGTTGTTCGCGACGAGCGAATTGTTCAAATCGACGGAACCCGCGCTGATCGCGCCGCCGATATTGGCGGAGTTGTTCGTAATCGTCGCTTTTCCGACAATCTTGACGTCGCCTCCGGCGCGGATCGCGCCGCCCTGATCTCCGGCTTTGTTTCCGGAAATCGTCGCGCCGCCCGCGACTTTGACGAACGTCGCGGCGTCAACGGCCGCGCCGCCGCCGGTTGTTTCGTTGTCCGTCGCTTCGAGCGATCCGACGATATCGAGGGAATTCGCGTTGACGCCGCCGTTGACGTTGTTCTTAATCGCGACGTTTCCGTCGACGGTCGTCGCGGCGATCGATATAAGCGCGGCGCCCGCGTTGACGGCTTTATTCGCGACGACGTTCATGTCGCCCAAAACCGCGATCGACCTGGCGTAGACGCCGGAAGCGGAATCCGCCTCGTTGTTCGAGACGTCGAGATTGCCGCCGACGGTCATTGAAGTCCCGATCGCGAGCGCGCCGTAATCGACGCCGGCTTTGTTGCCGGTAATCGCGGCGTCCCCCTTGACGGCGACCGCGCCGGCGACGTACATGCCGCCGTAATCGCGATTGGCCTCGTTGCCCGCAAGTTCGAAGACGCCTTCGATTTCAAGGTCTCCGTCGACGTAGGCCGCGCCGTAATCGCCGATATAATCGGTCTTCGGTTCGCTCGCAACGCTCGGACCGCTTCCGTCGGCGGGCGTAATTTCCGTCTTTGTTTCCGTAAGGACGTATCCGAGAGCGGAGTTTTCGGCAAACGTCGCGTTTCCGGCGACTTTCACGCCGCCTTTGGCGTAGAGGGCGCCCGCCGAACCTTGCGCCTTGTTCTTATTGAACGAGACGTCGCCGCCAAATTCGGCGCCGCCGGCCGCGACGTAGATCGCGCCGCCGAGCGCGGAAAACGCGGTCGTCTTAACGGTCGTCTTAATCGTTTCGCCGTTGGTTCCGATCGTTTCGGACGAGGTCTCCGCGACGTTCGTCGGAACGGTTCCCGCTTCGTTCGTCGCGATAATCGCGTCGCCGGCGACTTCGACGGAGTTGATCGCGTAAATAGCGCCGCCGTCGAGCCCCGCTTTGTTGCCGGAAATATTAGACTGACCTTTGCCGACTTTGACGTAGGTCTTGGAGTAGACGGCGCCGCCCTTGGCGCCCGCCGCGTTGCCCGCCGCAGTCAGAGAGCCTCCGACTTCGAAGGACTTGGCGTAAATCGCGCCGCCTTCGCCCGTCGCGACGTTGTTCCTGGCGACGGCGTTTCCGACGACGACGACCGCGCCGCCGGCGTTAATCGCCGCGCCCTGGTCGGACGAGTTGTTTTCCAGATCGGCGTCGCCGCCGACGTCGACGGTAGTCTTGGCGATCAAGGCTCCGCCGACGTTGTCCTTGGCGGTCGCGGAGCCGACGACGCTAATCGAGGTCTTGGACGCGAGCGCGCCGGTGTTCGTCGGATTGGAGTTGCCGTTGACGGTCAAGTCTCCGCCGACCACAACGGAGTCGGCCTGGACTCCGGAAACCTCGTTCGCCGTATTGTTGGAAATCTCGGCGTTTCCGTCGACTTTGAACTGTCCGAGAACGTTGGCCGCGCCGTAGAGTCCCGTCGCGGAGTTGCCGTTAATCGCGGCGTTTCCTCCGACCGCGACGGAATCCGCGCCAAACGCGCCGTAAGAGCCGCCCGTCGCCTTGTTGCCGTCGACGGTCAGGTCGCCGATAACGTCGAGCGCGCCGCCGACGAGCGCGGCTCCGTACGACTTGGCCTGATTGTTCGATAGACAGGCGTTTCCGCCGACCTTGACGCCGTTGGGGACGAACGTCGCGCCGTAAGAGCCGCCCGCGACGTTGCCCGACGCGATAAAGTCGCCCTTTACGTCGAGCGATTGCGCTTCGAACGCGCCGTAGTCGCCCGCCGCGCTATTGGAATTGGCGGTCAGATTTCCGCCGACGGTCGCGTCGCCGGTCGTTTTAAAAGCGCCGTAATTTCCGTTCGCGGCGGCGTTGTTGGAAATATCGGCGTCCCCGCCGATTGCGAAATCGCCCTTGGCGAGCAACGCGCCGTAGGAACCGTCCGCCTTGTTTCCCGTCATGACGACGTCGCCCGTAACTTTGACGTAGCCGTTGGCGTAAATCGCGCCGTAGTCGCCCTTTACTTCGTTAAGATATTCGCTCGCCTTAGCGGAGTTGTTCTTCGCGACCAGATCGCCTTCGACGTCGACGCTCTTTTCGGCGTAGATCGCGCCGCCCGCTTCCGCCGAGTTGCCGTCGAAAGAGACGGCGACGGTCGATTCGCCGCCCGGCTCGGCTTTGAAGGTCAATTTTGCGTCGGGACCGCCGTAAACCGCGCCGCCGACGACGTTTCTTGACGCGAAGTCGACGGCTCTCGCGGCGTTGTTCGAGAAGACGCCCGCGACGACGGTCATATCGACGAGGGTGTACACCGCGCCCGCGCGTTCCGCCTGGTTCGACGTAAAGCTGGTCTTTTCAACGGACAAGGTTCCGTTTTGAGCGGCGATAGCGCCGCCCGCGAACGCGACGTTGCCGTCGAAGGACGCGTTCTTAACGCTCGTCGCCCCGGTTGTGTCGGCGAAGATCGCGCCGCCGAAATCGGTGGCTTTGTTGTTGGAGAAGGTTCCGCCGTCGACGTCGAGCGTCCCGAAGTTGGCGACGGCGCCGCCGAGCCCTTCGGTGAGGTGATCGCCGGAAGTCGTCGACTTAATCCAGTACGCTTCGTTGTCGACAAAATCAACGTTCGTCAAGCTGAGCGAACCCTTGTTGAGGATCGCGCCGCCGATCTTGGCGTAGCCTTTGGTCATCGTCAGATCGGAGATCGAGACGTTCGTGGCGGCGTTGATCGAGAACATATTGACGACGTTGTCGCCGCTGATCGCGACGTTCCTGTCTTCGCCCAAAATAGAGACGTCGCGATCGACGAAGACGGGCGAAGCGTCGGAACCAAACAGTCGCGTCGTTCGATCGACGACGACCGGCCCCTTGGAGGGATCGATAACGATCGTCTTGTCGCGCATCTTCGTTTCGTCGAACGTGACGTTGCAGTCGATAGTCTTGGTCAGTCTGGCGACGCCGTTTCTGACTTCGAGAGTCGCTCCGCCGACAAGCGTCACCTTGTCTTCGACGCGCGCGTGCCTCGTGGACAGGGTTCCAATCGCGAGAGACGCGAAACTCAAATCGCCGCCGTCGACGTATTCGACGACCGTTCCGTCTTCAAAGACAAACGCGCCGTTCGGATACGTCTCGTTTTGATAGTAGGTAAACTTGACGTTCGAGAATTCAAAGCTCATTCCGTCCTGCAAAACGACGTCGCCGTTCGGAGTCCTGAGAACGTTGTACGTGTAGTGCGTTCCCTCGGGAGGATTGAGGTCGACTTCGTCGACGTAGTGAATGTACTGATCCGTCTGGAGCGCGAAGGTGGCGGAAGTTCCGTCCGGATAGGTGACCGACCCGCTTTCGAGCGCGCTTTGAGGCACGCGCGCGGAATCGGGATCGACGCCGTAGGTGAAGTAACCGCCGTTGATCTGGAAGTGATAGTAAATCGGACGACCGTTGAGAAGGAACTCGTCTCCTTCTTGCAAGTCGATTTCCACGCCGTTCTTCACGACGACGTCCACGGTCTTCGTAAGCCATCCGTCGACGACCGTGAGAACCTGCCCGTTTTCGAGCGTGAAGGTCGTTCCGTCGGCGACAAGGAACGTGGAGACAAATTGATAATCGCCGGCGGCCGCGATCGCCTCGCGCAGCGATTTTTCGCCGTCGGTCGGATCTTCGACGTCCAGCTCGGTCGTGACGACCGTGCTCGGCTCGGAGAATACGTTGAACGTTCCGACGAACACGTTGTTGTTGTCGCCGACGTAGCCGTCTTCTTCGCCGTATTCGTAAATCGCGCCGACGCCCTCGACGTCAAGCGTCACGGTCACGGTGTACATGCCGAGCGGCAGGGCTCCGAAGTTGGTCATCATCGTCTTTTGACCGTTGACGTCGATCCAGTCGGAAACGTCGAGCCAATCGTGGTTGATAAAATCGGTTTGGTAGTATTGGGTCGGAAGGGTTTGATCGTAGATCGTTTCGCCCTTCGCGTTGACGCCGACTAGCTTAACGTTGAATCCGAAATTGTCGATAACGCGCGCGTCCCCGATATTCTGGACGTTGAAGTCGATGCAGACGTCGGTTCCGCCGACAAAGTACCCGAGTTCGGTCGCGACGCCGCCGACGATCGCTTCGACGCCCCAGTAGTCGACGGAATTCGCGATAATCTCGAGATCCGGCGCGACTATCGTCTGGTATTCGAACGCGCCCATATCGACGCCGCGGACTTCGCCTTCAATCGTCAGACCAACGCGGCGCGGATTTCCCGCAAGGTCGACCGGCGAAGAATCTAACGAGTTGGCGCCGGCGTTGACGGCGGGCGAGGAGGCTTTCAGCGCGTAATCGGCGTCGAATTCCGGATCGACTCCAAGGATTGAACGATACGCTTGAACGGTTTCGAACGCTTTCGGACCAACCTGAGCGATATTTTGCAACAGAGAGTCGCGCAGGATCGTCGTCGCTCCATCCTCCGTGTAAATATCGTAGCCTGTTCCGGTCGCGACGTTTCCCGCGACAATCGAATTGTCGATCGTCGCCGAACCCGTTCCGGCGTTGTACAAGCCGGCGCCGTCGGCGGCCTGGTTGTCGGCGATCGTAACGTTGACGAACGTCGTCGAAGCCGCCGCGTAGACCGCGCCGCCAAGCGCGTCGGCGACGTTCTTCGCAAAGAGCGAATTCGACGCGGAAAGTCCGGCGCCCGCGTAAACGGCGCCCGCGTTCGCGGCCGCTTTGTTGGCGACAAACGAGCCGTAGGCGATCGTAATCTTGCCGTTGGCGTAAATCGCGCCGCCCGAGCCCTGAGTTTCGTTGTTGTCGAACGTCGACTTCGCCAGCGTCGCGGCGCCGTCGGCGTAGATCGCGCCGCCGTCGTCGGCAGCCTTGTTGTCGGTCGCGTTTAGTTCGCCTTTGACCTCGAAGGAACCGACTTTAAACGCGCCGCCTTTGCCTTTCGTCGCCTCGTTTCCGGAAACGGTCGCGGAACCTTTGATCAGAACGAATCCCGTCGCGTTAATGGCGGAGCCTTCTTCCGCGACGTTGTCGGTCAAGGAGGCGTCGCCCCCGATTTCGACCGCGCCCGAGGCGTTAATGGCGCCGCCGACGTTGGCGTTCGCGTTAAGCTTGCCGCCGATTGTCAGATCGCCGCCCGTCTTGACGGAGCCTCCGACGTTGCTGGCGATCGTCGCGTCGCCGCCAATCGAGACTTTTCCGCCCGTCGCGATTCCGCCGAGGAAGTTGCCCGAAACGATCGCGTAGTCGCCGATCGTCAGGTCGCTCGCGACGTTAAGCGCGGAGCCGTCTCCCTTCGTCGAGTTTCCTACGAGTTCCAGAGACTCGACGGTCGCGGTAATTCCAAAATACGCAGCGCCGTAAGAACCGGTCGCGGCGTTGTTCGCGAATCGCGTCGCGCCGAGCGTCGCTTCCGCCCCGTCGACGGCGAGAGCGCCGACGTTCGCGGCGCTGTTTCTCTCGAACGTCGCGGTTCCCGTCGCGTTCAGCCTGCCGAGGATGTAAAACGCGCCGTAAGACGCGGTCGCCTCGTTGTCGGTCGCGACAAGATCGCCGTTAAACGCGACGGGCGTTTCCGCGTAAAGCGCGCCTCCCTCGTTGGCGGAGTTGTTGGTAAACTTCGCCGAAGGATTTCCGGCGTCGTCCGCGTTGAAGATCAGTCCGGATCCGTCCGCGGAGTAGACGGCGCCGCCCTGGTTCGTCGCGGAGTTGCCGTCGAAGACCGGCGAGACGAGGGTCAAGGCGCCGGCGTTGTAAATAGCGCCGCCGTCGACGGCCGTCGCGTTCTTAAAGACGGCGCCTTCGATATTGACGGTTCCGGCGTTATTGTAGATCGCGCCGCCCTTGTCCGTCGCCGAGGTCGCGTCGAACGTCGCCGTCGACGCGTCGACGGTCGTTCCGGAATGAACGGCGATCGCGCCGCCGTCTTTCGCGGAAGTTCCGACGAAAGAGACGTCTTCGAGTTTTCGGACGTTCGCCTGATTCGTTGCGTAGATCGCGCCGCCCATCCCGCTTGCGGTCGTTCCCGTAAAATTAACGTTCGCGATGGTCGCGGATCCGCCGTTGAGATGAATCGCGCCGCCGTTTGCCGCCGACGTGTTTTGGAAATCGACGTACTGAACGGCGAGCGTTCCGCCGTCGTTATAGATCGGTCCGAGATTCGCGGAATCGCCTATGAAACTCGTGAAGACGGTATTGGTCGAGGTTTCGTCGTAAATTCCCGCGACGGACGCGTCGCCAAGGTTGTAAATCAGCGCGCCTTCCGTCGCGACGTTGTTCGCAAACGAGGACGACACGATCGTCAGTTTCGCGTCCCTGGCGTTGTAGATCAGGTTGCCCTTCTCCATCTTGTTGTTCGCGAAGGTTACGTTTTGGATCGTGAGTTCGCCTTCGTTTTCAAAAATCGAGCCGGTTTGCGTCGAGGTCGCGTTGAGGAACTTGAAGTTCATAACGGTCGCGTCGCCGTCCTCCGTAATGGCGAAGAGACACGGGTCGTCGGAATTGCTCGTAATCGTCAGGTCGAGCAAGTTCCCGTCCGGATCCACGCAATCAAGCGTGAAGGTTTTATCGATGGTCAACGGTCCGTCGACGAGAACGAAGGTCGCGCCGTCGAGCTTGGGATCGAAGACGACCGCGTTCGACTCGCGCGAGACGCGTTGCATAAGCGCCTGCCCCGCTTTGTACGTGTAGGACTCGCCGTTCCAGAGAATTTCCGTTCCGGCGGCGATCTTCGTGGCGCTTCTCGCGAGGGACTTGTAGACGAACTTGCCGTTTCGGTAAACGACTTCGTACCCGTTCGAAAGCGTGACTTCCGTCCCTTCGGCCAGGTTGTACAAGGATCCGGTCGCGTCGACGTAGGAATCGGTTCGGAACGTCAGCGTTTCGCCGGAAAGCGTTATCTGATCGCCGTCGACCAGGGCGACGGTCGTAACTTCGGTCACGACGAAACGATCCTGCGCGTAGTGATAGACGGCGGTCGAACCGTCGGCAAGGGTGACAACGTCGCCGTCGCGCACAATCGCGACGTCGTTCGTGGCGACTCTTCGGAACACGCCGTTGACGACCGCGACTTCCGTTCCGTCCTCGAGGGTGAACACGCCCATCGCCTGCACGGCGTCGCGGTCGTAACGTTGAACAACCTCGGTATGCGTCCAGACTCCGTCGACGAGTTCGTACTCGACGCCATTAATCGTCGCGACCGAACCTTCGCCAACCGCTACGGTCTTGTTCTCGTCGTTAAAGTAGACGTTCTGGACGTAAGCGACGACCGTCGTCTGCGTTTCGCTCCAGGAAACTGATTCGCCGTCGGCGAAATCGTAGGGACTGAGCGCTTCGTCAAGCCATTGGGTTCCGGTGTACGTATAGGTCGTTCCGCCGCGCTCGATCGTCGTCCCGTTCGGAACCGCGACGGCGAGCCCCGTCTCCGAATCGACAAACTCGCCGTTGCCGTCGTCCCAAACGGCGACGAATTCGACGTCGTTATCGACGTAGAACTGCTCGCCGGGATAGACCTGGTAGGTCGAAGTCGTGTCGACGTAGAACTTTCCGCCCTGAACGACGTAAGTGACCCCGTTGGCCTCGAAGACGTCGCCGTCTTTAAGCGCGATTTCGCGATAGTAGAAGCTGCCGGCGTAAACTTCAACCGCCTCGCGAAGCGAAATGAGCCCGTCGTAAGGATCGACGACGTCAAGATCCGTCGTCACGACGATCGAGTCGTTCACGGACACGGGCGATTCGACGACGTCGAAGTAGGTCGTCGTCCTGAAGAAGTTGTTGTTCTCGCGGAGTTCGGCGACGTCGTTCTTAGAATCGACGGCGTATCCGAAGAGATAATATCCCTCTTCGTTTTGTTCGGGCAAGACGTTCTTATTGATCAAACCGGAAACGACGTCTTCTATCGAGCCGAGCGCGACGTTTTCAAGAACGACGTAGCTTGTCGACCCGTCGTAGAGGAATTCCTGGACTTCGTCCGTCGCGAGATTCGTGCAAATAATCCTGGCGGACGCGCCCGGAAGCGTTCCGTTAAGTTCGACTTTGATCGTCATGATCGGAACGCCGGCTTCCTGAGTGGCGCGCGCGTACATATCCGCCTTTTTCGAGTAGGCGTCGAACTTCCACAAGTAGACGGTCGTCTCAAAATCGTCGGTAATCTTCGCGCCTTCGTTGATGAAGGAGAGGTTCAGATAGAGGGGTTCGTCGACGAGGAAGGGCGCGATCGACCCGGTCTGGTCGTCGACGGCGCGCGAAATAACGATCGAACTTTCCCAGTTGTTGACGACGTCGGATCCCGCCGAGGCCGGAACGTAACCCGTAAGTTCGGGCGCGTCGAGGAGTTCGTAGGCTCCGGCGTCGACCGTCGAACCGCCGACGCGCGCCTGCCCCGCGAGATCCTTGGCGAACGTCGTGAAAAATCGATTCATGCGGAGCGTGTTGTATTTGCTCGCCTGAACGTAGGCATTCGAATAATCCAGTCTGCTTGAAAGATAGTTCGTTCCCAAATCGACCGCTTTGGAATCGGCGGAAAGACGGAAGTTCCAGAACTTCCAAAGCTCCGGCGACCAATCGGCGCGATCGTACTCGCGATAGGCGACAAAGCCCGGATCTTCGGTGACAACCAGCGAACTAACCGAGGTTCCCAACGACTTGCCGATAACGCTGAGACCGTCGGCGTTGTTCGTGTCTTGACCTCCAATCTGCGCGAGAAGACTGGCGTTCCTCGACTCGTCGCCGATGAGCGAGCTGTACGCGTTGGTCGAGTTGCCGCTTTCGGTGTAAACGTCGGCTCCGTATCGCGCGATGTTGCCGCCGACGATCGTATTGTACATATTGATTCGCCCGCCGTTCTCAATACCGCCGCCGGAATAATCCGCCGTGTTCCCCGCGATCGTAACGTTCGCAAGGGTGGCGACGCCGCCGTCTTCGTTGTAGAGACCGCCGCCGATCGCGTTTTCCGACGTCACGATGTTCCCGACGATCGACGTGTCGACGAGGTAAAGCCATCCGTCATGTTGATTGGTGACATTGTACTCGCCGCCCTGGTTGTAGACGCCGCCTCCGGCTTTGTACGCTCGGTTTCCGGCGATGATCGAGTTGCCGATCGTCAGCCAGCCGTAATGGTTGTAGACGCCGCCGCCGTTGTTCGTCTGCCCGACCTGGTCGTAGGTCTCTCCCTTGACGTAATCCGCCGCGACCGCGCCATCCTGAATCGCTTTCTTCGTGGCGTTCGACTCGTACCGCTCTTCGCCGACGAAGTTCGCGAGCGTCGTCGCCGCGACCGTGACGTAATACTGTCCGACGCTTCCGTAGGCGGAATACCCCGCGCCCGCGACCGTCGGATCGCCATACCCCGTCCCCTCGACGCTGAAATAATACTTTTCGCCGACCTCAAGCCCGTCGATCTGGAAATGCGCGAAGAGCGAATCCGTCGGGTTGCAGGTATAAAGAAGAGTTCCTTCTTCGTCGTAAACTTTGACGAGCAGGTCGATATTCGTAATTCTTAAACTCGCCGCGTAGCCGTTCGCGTCCGTCCTCGAAAAATCGGCGCCGGCGCCGACGACGTCGATCACATAGGTCGGATCCGTCGCGACAAAATAGAAGAAGTCGACGTCGTCTTCGTTCGTAATAATCCCGTCCTCAACAAGATTGCCTACATTAAGGTAGGAGCTGACGAGAGCCGACGCCTCCTTTTGCGTGTCGCCGTAATCGTCTTCCTTAAAGCCGAGACGACCGGCGATGATCGAAATATCGTCCTGGGAGTTCGTCGATCCTCCGTATTCGCCCTTGCTCCACTGCGTTATCGTCGATCCGTAAGGAGAGCCCATAATAGGTCCCCAAAGCGAGGACCCGCCGTAGTATTCGGAACTGTTGAGACCGTCGTGCCCAAGCCCCATGGTATGCCCGACTTCGTGCGAAACGGCTTCGGCGATGCCTTTCGCGTTCGCGGGACCGCCCGTCGAGTTCGGGAAAACGTAGCAGTCTTGCTTTTGCGTGCCGAACGAACCGACGTACGCCACGCCGCCTCGCCCGTTGCCAGTGCCGCCAATCACGACGCGAATCGCGTTCGTCGCCGCTTCGAAGACCGACTGATCGGTCGTAACGGTCACGTTGTACGGCGCGTAGTCTTCCGCGACGCGCAGATAAACTTCGTTAATGACCTCAAGTTCCTGAGCGTTGAAGGTCGTCGGATCGCCGTCGATATCGAGCGCGGGGTGAAGTTCGCCGCTCCACCCGACGTCGCCTTCTTCCAAACCGCCAAAGTACAGATAGATGACGTTCGTGGTCTCCGCGACGCCGCCCGTAATCGTGAACCCGTACATTTCGATCGTCGTGTTGTCGACGTAGACGGCGCGGAACTTCTCGTTCGCGTCGATCGTGATTCCCGGTCGGTCGTTCTCGGCGTCCCACGCGTTCATCGCGTTAAGCGTGAAGCGCTTGGGAGAGTACGGCTGGTTTTTAAGCGAAATCGAACGCGTAAAGAGGAGCGTGTCCTGAAGATTGAACGTCGAGCCGACCAGCGACTCGTTGAACGTCAGCGCGTTGCCAAGATACAAATTGCCGTTTTCAAGCCGACGACCCGCGTAGACGAACGCCTCCCGCCAGTTGAGAACGTTGTCGACCGCCGTCGAGTAGGTAAGATCGGAAACGTCGACCTGCTCGGCGTCGAGGCGGAATTTTTCGTAGCTCTCGTGCATCGAGAGCGTGTATTTGCCCAAGCTGCCGTAGTCGGAATACCCGGTCGTCGACGGGTTGCCTTCGCCGACGCCCGACACGCGAATATAGTACGTTTCGCCCGCCTCAAGTTCAGGCGTGACGAAGTGCGAGAACGTCGAATAGACGGAGTCGTCGACCGCCTGATACCCTTCCTTGAGTTTCGTCTTGGCGGCGTCAAGATAGACCGGCTTGCCAAATTGGTCGACGACGTAGAAATAGTAATCGGAGTCGCGCAGAACGATCGACTCTCCGAAGGACAGCTTCATAATCTCGCCGTCCATGCCAAGCAACACGATCTCGCCCGTCGAATCAAGAAGCTCGACCTTAAGGTTCAAGTTCGTGTAGGCGTAGGAGTCGGCGTAGTAGAGCCCCGCGAAAACGGCGTTTTCCGTGTCGGCGTGTTGTCGCGGCAACGTCCAGCTATAGTCGTCGTCGATGAAGCGGTCGTCGGCCCCGTCGCCGCTTACGTCGACGACGTAGGTTCCTCCGTACGACTTGAAGGAGTAAACGTCGTAATCTTCGCGTTTTTCGATGTAACTCACGACGTTGTACGTGCCGGCGGTCGCGCTCGGCGCGTTAATGTCGATATCGACGTAATAGTCGCTTAACTTGGCGGCCGTTTCGATCGTGTCGCCAATCGCGTCGGCGCGATACCCGACGTTGGACGCAATAATCGCGATATCGTCCTCGAGTTGGGTGGCGCCGACGTATTCGCCCTTGCTCCACTGGGTAATTTCGGAGTAGTAGCCGACGCCCATAATCGGCCCCCAAGTGACGTTGCCGCTGTATTCGCCGTCGTAGTAATCGCTGTGTTCGTAGCCGTCGTGATGCAACCCCAGCGAATGCCCCACCTCGTGCGACGCCGCTTCCGCAATGTTCTTTGCGCTCAAGCCGAGATTGTACGGATAGACGTAGTTGTCGATCTTAGACGCGCCAAAAGAACCGATATTGGAGACGCCGCCCGAGCTTTCGGTAGGATCAAAACCGCCAATGACGCAACGAATCCCGCGGGAAGCCGACTGCCAGACCGCCTCGCTCGTCGTGACGTTGACGTTAAAGGGCGCGTAATCTTCGGCGACGCGACGCCAGATCTCTTCGATCATCTTGAGTTCCGCCGCGCCGTACCCCGCCGAGTTGTCCAGAGTGAACGCGGGGTGCTCGTAACCGTCCCAACCGGTTCCTTCGACGCCGCCGAAGTAGAGGTAGATAACATTGTCCGTGTTTCCCGGCATACTTTCCAAGGACAAAACGGAATTTTGGTTGACCTCAACGGACGATAGATTCGCGTTATATTGTTGCAACCACGAAAAACCGAGAACTCTCGACGTGTACGTCGTGTACTGCTCGTTGTTTCTTCCGTAGAAGCAGAAACCCTCGGGAAAATTAATCGCGCCCTGCACGTTTCCGTTGCCGTCGAGATAGGTGTACGGCGCGTGAACAAGACGCAGGTCGGAACCGGAACCGCTTAAAAGGTAGGTGTGATACGTGTCGTAAACGTCGCCTCTCGTAGAATCTTCTTCCACGTAGTGCGTCAAGGTCACCGTTCTGCTCGGATTGGTCTCGTTGTTGTAGCGCGTGTCCGTAACTCTCTGTTCGTAGGCGCTCTTCGTCGGATTCGAGCAGATAAGGCCGACGGTCGTCGCCGCCCCGTTGTTTGTTCCGTTACTACCGTATCTAACAAGAGTGTCGGCGTTATACACGTATCCCCAAACGGAAACGTATTCGCGCCACACATTGCCGTGATTATCGCTCGTTTGGACTTCCATTGTCACGGCGTTCCCTTTGCGGAGAACGCTGAGCATCTCCTGAAGCATCGTGTCGCTGGCCCTCGTGTAGCCGCCTACTTTGCCAAAGTCGATCGTCTGGAAGAATCCGCCCCCTTCGATCGTGTTCGTAAGCGCGGAATAGTTGTTGCCGAAGCAATCTTCGTCGTTTCCGGAGAAAAAGTAATCAAGTATGCTTGCCGCGGTAATATTCCAGTTGTACGCGGTTCCCGCGCCCGTGTTGATAAAGCCGTTCATAAGGTAGGCGGCGACGGCGTCTTCAACGCTGTTATAGGAGGCGTAAGTTCCGTCCGAAAGCCTCATCCTCGTCGAAAAGCCCGCTTGTTGCGCCCAGCCGGTATACGCCAGCATATTGGCGACCGTCCCGACCCATCCGGCGCTGCCGACGCTTTCGGCGTCGTAAATTATGTTCCCGTTGTTAAGTCCGTCAGCCCAATATACCGAAGGATTGTGACCGTAGCCAAAGTAGTCGTACTGGCTATACATAACGGCATGAACGCGGTTGCGGACGGAATTAAAGTCGTCCTCTCCGTCGACGTGCGGATTCTCTCTGACGCGATACTGGGAAACCGCCGTCGAAGTCGTGTTCAGAAGCCCGGACGCGGCGAGATCTTCAGGCATGGCGGCGCGGTCGACAAGGTAGGACGTCGTCGTTTCGCCGGTAGCCGGATCGTTCGCAATCGTCTCCGTGACGACGACGAACTGATCGCCGAGAGTAACTTTGGCGTCGGGACCGGCGAAAACCATATCGCCGGTAATATCGTTCGTGGAATAATTCCAGACGACGGCGCCGTCGATGGTGAAATCGCCGTTCAGGACGGTGAACGCGTTGACGTCGAACGTCTCGATCGTCAAAACTTTCTCGCCCTTGCCGACGACCGTCAGTTTGCCGTATTGTTCGGAGTCGATATTAACGGTGACCGCGGTCGATTCAAGATTGACGACGTAGTCGTCGGCGGTCGTTCGGAGGACGATCAGATCGTCGGCTTCGGTTTGCGCGGCCTGGTCGATCGCGGCCTGCAAGGCTCCGGAACTCAGGTCGTCGACGGCGATGACGTTGATCTGAGACAAAGACGCGGGCAACTCAAGATTGGCGTAAGCTTCGCGAATTTCGTCGTATTCGTCGGCGCCCATGGGATTGACGGAGAGGAGCTGGCGTTCTTCAAGAGCTTCCAGACCGAGCTTCTTCGCGGTCAAACTCCGCTTCTTGTCCAACCTCGCGCGAGACGCCCCCTCGTTGCCACGTCCGCGAGAAAGATTATCTTCTTTATTAGCGCCGCCGTTGCGCGAACCGCCGATCAATCGATTGAATAAACGCATCTTTTTCTCCTGAACAAAGAACCGACCCAAATCGTCGACTCCAAAAATCGCCCGGCTTTTTCCGCGACTTGCGCGACCGACGTCTCGGGGGCAAGGGAGCGGCGGAATCATTCGCTCGGGTTTTGACGTTCCATTTATTGCGCCAAACGCGCCGAAACCGCCGGGCGTCGACTAGTATGACCCGGCGCGCTCGCGCGCTCTTTTCCGCGCGGCTCTCAAACTCAAAACGTTTCGCTTGAGAGTCGCCGCGTCTGTTATCCGACGTCGCGAAGCCTTCTTTCTCGCGGCGAGCGGAAAGGGAAGGATACGCCTGACGCGCCTCGCTCCTTCGCCGCTCGAAGGCCCCTCGACGCGGATCAAGGGGTTCGTCCGAACAGTTCGGAAAAAGACGCTCGCGCGGAAAACGCAATGCCGTTTGACTATTTTGGCGTTAGGCTTTGACGTTTTTGACGCGCCGATAGTTCCCGGCGACGTCGCGCCCTCGAGCGACGAAAACGACCGTTTCCGCGCGCCAAAAGGAGCTTTTTTTCATAAACGAAAAACGCTCAAACGCCCTTTTTTCCAAAATAAAAACGGATTATGCGGACTCTACAATAGTTTAACTGAAAAAGACGGTTTTTACAACCAAAAAGAAGACTTTTTCAAAAATTTTCATAAAGGGTTCTAGTAGATATGCCGATTATGCGCCGAATGCCCTCGCCGGACGCCGATTTTACAAAATAGAGAATTTAAACAAAATACATATTATTAAAATAAGAGTAAAATATAGAAAATTTAGTTAATTTGTTAAAGACAGGAAATATATAGCGAATCACGACGACCATGCGTTTTCCGGAACCGTCTCGGTAGAAACGCGCGAACCAATCGTATCGTTCGCGCGTTAGAGAAGTTTTACTCCGCTTGATAATCGGGATCGTACCGGAACCCAGCCGAAACCCAGCCGTCGTTGACGTCGACAAACGATGGTATCAGCGCGCCGCGTTTCTCGCCGGTCTTACGGTCGTCGAGCAATATCGGAGCGACGACGTATTCGTCTTGAATTGATTTTTCCAGGCGTTTCAAAAGGATTCGGCGGAACGTGTGGAACCTCGCCGAAACGGAATCGCCTTCCTGATACCCTTCCGGAAGAACTTCGACCGTATCGCGAACGAACGCGTAAGAATCGTCCCTCCGTTCGACGCGGTAAACCAGTTGGACTTCGATGGGAGGCCACTCTTTGCCGTCGCTGACGCACGAGGCGATGTGAAGCGACGTCGAGACGGCTCCGTTTTCAAAACGCGCGTCAAAGGGACGGACGTCGTCGAAACGAATCGACACGTCGCGATAATTGTCTTCCGGATCGAGCGGGCGTTCTTCTTTGGGCTCGTACGGAGTCAGAAAGCTCTTGGCGTCGTCGGGATCGACGCCCGGAAAACGAGCGATCACGGAGTCGAGCGAGTTGGAACCCGGTCCAAACTCGGCGTCCATAAGCGCGACGGTCGCCGCGTTGTTCGGTCCGCTTTGAT
Source organism: uncultured Planctomycetales bacterium (assembly GCA_947305735.1). GTDB lineage: Bacteria > Planctomycetota > Planctomycetia > Pirellulales > Thermoguttaceae > RUG369. Next base: position 50,193 of record CAMZEO010000001.1, read on the forward strand.
GCAATTTAACCAAGACGTCGCAATCGGAGTCCGAAACGGACGGAGAACCGGCGAAAGAGGGGGGCGCGCACTTCGAGACGGGGAGTCCTCCCGCGTAATTCGACGTTCGAATTCTTTGCGCGACGGAACGATTCGAACAGGACGGTACGGCGAGTTGCCAGCTTCTTCCCAGGACGCACGAGAAGAAAAATCTCGCGTTCGACGTCCGCGCGCTCATATGGTTGATCATCGGATCGTCGGCGTTCGCCGTCATGCGCCTGACGCGTTGATTGAGCGCGTCCAATCTTTCGTCGACCTGTTTGTCCAGCTCGGCGGCGACGCGACGACTGGCGAGAATAGCGGACTCGCGTTCCGAAAGCGGAAGTTCCGCGTTAATTTTGCTCTGGATGAGCAGACCGCCGAGAGGCGTCGGTCTGTTGGGATCGACGGATTTGACGCGGGATTTCATGCTCCCCGACGCGACGCCGGGAGTCGACGTAAGAGAGCCGTCGGGATTGGCGTAAATCGTTTTTACGGCGCTCACGTTCCCAAAGTTGTCCGTGTAGACGTCGACGTTGCGCGACGTGCCGACGACGGACGTCGCCAGACGCGAGTTCAGAACAATGGCGAAAGCGGCGCGATCGACGCTCGGAACGAATTTGAGCGACGTCTGATTCCAGGCCTGTCCCGTTCCTCGCGCTAAAGTTCCTCGAATCGTTTCCTGAACGGGGTACTGTTCCGAAGTGTTTCGAGTCGCCATCGCCGCCAGAAAACGCTCGCTCGCCTCGAGGTATAGATTCGGCATGGAAAACTGCTCACGGAGCGCCGAGTTAAGAACGGCGACGGCGGGAGATTTCGACTGATAATGTCGAACTTCGCCAAGGGCGCGCATGAGCGCGTCGAACGAGTCGAGCGAACCGGTCGCGTTAAATTCTTCGAACGACGAGGCGACCAGGTCGCAATTCGCCTGATAATACTCGCGTTCGGCTCTGTCAAACTCGCCGTCCGGCTCGGCGACGCTCTCTCCGTCGGAATATTCGCGAAAGCCGGGATTAAAAGACGATTTCGCGGCGTCGCACAGCCGTCTGATCTTCGTTTCCGACGCGGCGTCGCGAAACGTCGTTTTATTCGGAAACGCCGCGTCGGCCGACGTCGCGACCAACGACGAACAGAGCGAACACGCAAACGCGGCGACAACCGCCGAAAGAATTAGGACTTTTCTCATCACTGTCATCCGATTAAACCGCCGACCAAATCGCTTTACAGACCCGTCGAGCGCGGCGCCGCCGCCGAACAAGTCGTTTGTGTTTTCGGGCGAATTGTCGCGACTTTTCAGAAAAAGAGAACAAAAACAAGACGTTTCTTAAAAAGCGTTTGCGGTAATGCAAGCAGTAACGATTATAACAATCTTTTCCCTTTTCCCCCAAGTCGCGCCCGCGTCGAAGCGTCTTGCGGAGGAAGTTCTTCAAAACGCGATCGTCGACTTCGGTCCGGGATTTTGAAACGTCGGATTCGACGATCGATAAAAACGACCAAAAATAATCGGGAAAAATCAAAAAGTCATGTTTACAGGTTCGCCAAATTTCCCTATACGTTTAATTGTCGTCAACGCGCCGCGCGACGTTTTCCGGGCGCGGGGCGGCGGTCATGCGTAAAGGAACAGACAATGCAAATTCACCGGTTAGCTCTCGTCGATCCCGGCGCCAAAATTGGTCGGGACGTTCAAATTGGTCCTTTCTGCGTCGTCGAAGACGGCGTCGACATTGGCGACGGCACAATTCTCGAAGCGCGCGTCACCATCAAAAAAGGAACGATCATCGGCAAGAACAATCATATATTCGAAGGCGCCGTCATCGGCGGATTGCCTCAATGCGTCGGGCTTGCGGAGGAAAACTGCGGAGGAGTGATCGTCGGCGACGGGAACGTCATCCGCGAAAATGTCACGATTCACCGCTCGATGCGCCCGGACGGCTCGACCATCGTCGGCGACGAATGCATGCTGATGGTCAACGCGCACGTCGCGCACGACTGCAACGTCGCGAGCAACGTAATCCTCGCGAACAACGCCATGCTCGCCGGACACGTGGTCGTAGGACGTCGCGCTTTCGTCTCGGGCGCGGCCGGCGCGCACCAGTTCGTCCGGATCGGAGCTTACGCGATGGTCGGAGGTCAGGCGCACCTGGTCAAAGACGTTCCTCCGTTTGTCACCGTCGACGGTCTGTCCAGTCAGGTCGTCGGCTTAAACGTGGTCGGTCTGAAGCGCGCCGGCTTTTCTTCCGCCGATCTGAAGACGCTCAAAAACGTGTATCGCATTCTGTATAAGAGCGACCTCAACTGGCGAGAAATCGTTGAAAAGATCGAAAAGGAGTACACCGAGGGCGCGGGGCTTGAAATGGCTCGTTTCCTCGCGTCGACGACGCGAGGGATCACCGCCGAACGCGCCTGTCTTCCGACCGTTTCCGAGGCTCGCGAAGCGGCGAGAGAAGCGTCCGGAAAGAACAAAGAAAACGCCGCTCAAACGGATTCCGACGAGCCAAACGTCATTCCGTTGCGCGTCGTCGACGAAGACGGAGCTTCGCTGCTCCCCCCTCCTTCGAAGAGACGGATCGCCTGAATTAAAAGCCGTCGCCTCATTCCAACGCGTTTGCGGTTCCGATTGATCCGCAAGCGCGTTTTTTTGTCGACGGCGGTTAAACGAAAGACTTGCGTCGCCTTGCTCGTTCGCGTATAATGAGGGGAAGTTTGTCGAGAGTTTAGACGCGGAGCCAAAATTATGGGACTAAAATCAGAACTCGAAGAAAACCCTTACGAACCGCCAATCGAGGAAGACTACCTTCAGACGTCGCTCCAATACCGCGAATATTTCGATTCCGAAGAAGATTTCCGCGAGGCGCTCGCCGTTTGGCCGAAATGTCCGCGCTGCGGAAGGCGGAGGATCGCGCGCTGTCCGATTTGCAAGACGTCGGGCAATCTCTTTCCTCTTGCCGACTCTTCTTTTTGGAACGCGAGCGCCGACGAAACGCCGACGACGGAAACGACGAAACCATGTCGAGGCTGCGGCTCGTGTTCTAATCGCCACGACAACGCGCTCTACGACGAATCGGAGACGCCCGCGACTCTGGACGGTCAAATATTTCCGGGCATTCCGAGCCCTCGACGCGTCGCCAAAGAACTGGAAAAGACGTCCGACGTCTTCGACGAACTCGACGACGAACGCGAACGCGTCGAATCGTGGGACGCGACGCAAAATCCTCCAATCGTCGCGTGCGGCGTGTGTTCCGAAGCGTTTGAACCAAAGTTTCCCAGAAAGTGCGAGTGGTGCGGCTACGAATTTGAATCGGGCGTCGACGAAGACGAGCTCGTCTCAAACGACGACTTTAACGGAGTCGACGCGTTTCTCGCGCGCAAAAAGGACGGAGGCGACGAAGTCGAGGAACCGAACAACGCGCGCGTCGTCGCGACGGTCCTCGCCGTCGCGGCGATTCTTATCGGCGGTTTGATCTACATGGCGCTCCTCTAATTGTTTGCCCGGTTTCAATGAAACGCGTTTTTTTTAATTGGGATCGTCCCTTTCTACCCGCCGTCGCCGAATATATCGTTCGATCTTACGTCGACCAAAACGGCGCCGACGGCTCCGTCGACCTCGATCTTGGGGGGCGCGTCTATATTCTTCCGGCGCAACGCGCGATTCGAACGCTGGAAGCGTATTTGCAACAGGTCGTCGAACGCGAAATCGAAGCCGGCTTAATCTCGAGCGCGTGGATTCCCCCGACGTTCATGAGTTTGGGAACCGCCCCCGAAAGGCTCTATTCCAATCCGCGCCAGGTCGCCGGGCAATTGACGCGATCGTACTGCATGCGCAAGACGATCGAAGAATTTTTTGCCGTAGCGTCGGACGAAACCAGACTGCTCATGAAATCGAAGCCGGCGAATTTCGCGGAGCAACTCGAACTCGCGAGCTCCCTCCTGACGCTCAAGGACGAACTCGATTCCGAGCGACAAACTTGCGCGCGCGTCGCGGAATATTGCCTTTCCAAAGGACTCGACGACGAAGCGCGCCGCTGGCGCGTTCTGGAAAAAATCAACGCGTCGTACGAAGCGAAACTCAAAGCGAATAAACTCGCCGACCTCAACAAGGCGCGCTTGAGCGCTTTGCCGGAAATCGAGGAACGCGGCGCGGGCGAATATCGCGGCAAACCGATCCAATACCGCGTCGTCGGAGCGGTCGACTTGAACAACCTTCAAAAATCGATTTTTGAAAAACTTGGCGATTCCGTCGAATTCTGGGTTTTCGCGCCGGAAGAAGAAAAAGATCGCTTCGACAAATTCGGTTGCGTCGTTCCCGAACAATGGACGGATTATCATATCCCGTTGCGCATGGAGCAAATCTTTCAGGCGAACACTCCCGCCGAACAGGGAGAAATCGCCGCGCTCTTAACGCGCGAATTATCGAAACGTTACGACGGAGAAAATTGGATTTACGAGCCGATCGATCCGCTTTCGCTCACCATCGGAACGCCCGACGACGAAGTCGCGCCTTTTATCAGGCAAAACATGAACGCCATCGGCTACGGAACGATTGTCGGAGAAGGAACGCGCATGACCGACAATCGCGTTTACAAACTCCTGCTCAATCTTGCCGAATACCTCGAGACGCGCTCGTTCGCCTCGTTTGAAGAACTCCTAAGACGCGTCGATCTCGAAGATTACGTCCGCGCCAACTGGAACGACGTCGACGACGCGAAGGAGCCGAATCCCGACGGAGAATCGACGGACGCTCCCGAGGATTACGACGACGTCGGCGCCTTGGACGAAATGGACGACGACGCGAAAATAAAGCCCGAGGAACGCGTCGGCGGAGATTTAATCGCCGAACTCGACGACTACCGCGCGCGTTACTTGCCGACGCGCGTCGACGGAAGGTGGTTCCAATTCAAAGACCGCGACGACGAACGACGCAATCGAAGCTACGGCAACTTGCGACGAGCGTCGCGCCTGCTCGACAAATTGTTGCGCGAACATAAATTCTGGACGGTCTCTTTCGGTTCGAAAGCGTTTCAACGCTCGAACGTCGTCGTTACGGAAACCGAAGGGAACGTCGACGATCTTAAGCCGGACTACCAGGAGGCGCTCGACGCCGTTTTATCGGGACAATACGCGTTCATCAAAAACTGGTCGAAAGACGCGCTTCAATGGTCGTCCGTTCAGCCGCGGTCGCCCCTGAATCAGCAGGCCCGACAGATCTCCAACCTTGCGTTGGAAATCTACGGCGGCGCCCAAAAGACGGATCGCGAAGCGGAAAACCAAATCGCAGGATTTTTCAAAGCTTTCAACAAGGCGCTTTCGTCGCTCGCGGCTATTCCTGACGAACTCTCCGAAAAAACGACCGGTTCCGAAGCGATACGCGTCGTCCTGAAAGAAATCGCCGGGGAACGAATCGATCCGACGCCGGAAAGCGACGTCGTCGAGATGCAAGGCTGGCTTGATCTGCTCTTCGACGACGCGCCCAATCTGATATTAACGGGATTTAACGAGGGAAAAGTTCCGTCGAACAAGTCGAGCGATCTTTTCCTTCCGAACGAAGTTCGGTCGCGGCTCGGTTTGCGCGACTCGTCGCGGCTTTACGCGCGCGACGCGTACCTGACGACCACGCTCGTCCATTCGCGGCGCAACTTCTTTGTCGTTATGGGGAAACGCTCGTTGGACGGCGATCCGAAAACCCCGAGCAGGTTCGTCTTTGCGACCGACCGCGAGGAAATCCCGAAACGCGTCGTCAAATACTTCGCACAAGAAGACGCCGACGGCGTTCAACGGTTGAGATCGCGACAGCTTGACGCCGACGGTCAAGTCCGCGAATTTCCGAAAAAATTGAAGGTTGGAGAGACCGAAGCGCAAGACGTTTCTTCAGGCGAAGGCTCGAAAACCGCGGACGCGACCGACGTCAATGGAGCCGAGTCGCGCGCCGAGCGCGAACGAGTTTTTAAGCCGGGATTCCGTCCTCCGACGCTCGACGTTCGCGCGCAACAAGCGAAGAAATCGCGATACAACCTCGGTTCAATAAACGTCACCGACTTCCAGACGTTTCTCGACAGTCCGTACCGATTCTTCCTGCGCAAAGTTTTCGGACTTGCGGCCGCGCCGCCGCCAAACGCGTTTGAATTGGACGCCGGTAAATTTGGAACCGTCGTTCACGACGTGTTGCGAATATTCGGCGAAAGCGATTATAAAGACTCGACCGACGAAAACGTTATCGCGCAAAAACTGAGCGACAGTCTCGACGAGTACGCCCAATCGTTCGTCAACGAACACACGTCGCCGTTCGTCGTCGTGCAAGTCGAACAAATCAGAGAGCGTCTCCGCGCGTTCGCGCGCTGGCAGGCGGCGTGGCGCAAATCGGGTCGGGTCGTCAAATGGGTCGAACGCGCGCCTGAAGAACAGCGAATCGCCTGTCGCGTCGGCGACAAGGAATTTTGGATCAACGGACGAATCGACCGAATCGACTACTGTCAGGCGGAAAACCGCTGGTACCTCTTCGACTATAAGACGTTCGACAAAGTCTCGCTCGGCAAAGAAAAAGAGAGTCCCGCCGCCTCTCTGTCGGTCGCGGACGACCTCGTCGTCGAGGGGGAAACGGGAAAAACGACGCTTTTTACGTCGCGCGTCGGAAACACCGTCGACGTCAAACATCGCGCGCGCTTCAAAGGCGACAAGTCGCTCGCGGAACGTCTTTTCGCGAAATTGGAAATCGAGTCCGCGCCGGACGGCAAAGAGTCGGGCGACGCGCGCAAGAACGCGAGCGTCGAGGCTTACGACTGGCGATGGATCAACCTGCAGCTCCCGCTTTACCGTCGGCTCTTTTGGTAAATCCTCTACGAAGACAGGGGCGGAGCCGTTCCAATGGATCAAATAGCGTCGACGACAAAATTTTCGCTCGCCTATATCGTGCTTCCCAAGTCGGGGAACGTTCAAGCGCTCGGAGGACCGTGGTCGAATCTCGACCTGCGCGTCGCCGACGCGACCGCCTGGCAGACGGCGCGTTATATCGAGCGGATGTTCAAAGACGTCGTCTCGCCCAATATGTTCGTCGACCCGGAAATTCCCGAACTCGGACGCGTTCTCGACAATGAAAAACTAAAATACTCCGACGACTTCGCGCCAATCACGCTCAGCTACGCCGTCGAATAACGAGATTCGCGGAAGCCGCCGAGCGGCGCGTATAAAACGTCGCGTTCCTCTCATAAAAGCCGCTCGCCGCGCCCGTCCGAACTGGACGTCCGATAAATCGCCGAATAAATTTTCGCGGCGCGGGCGCGCCGCGTTCTTTACGACCAATCTGGTTTACGCGATCAATCTGCTCTTTCGCCAATATCGACGGTTTGGTTCAAACGACAAACGGAAAGCTCCTTTCAAAAAAGCAAATCGGAAAATTTTTTTATTTTTTCTATCGACGACTTCCTTTCGGCGAAGTTTTTACCATTTACGTACTGTTGGCAGTAAACAAAGCGTCTTGACGACGCGCAACAAATACGAATGGAGAAGATAAGATGAAAAAGATTTTGATTTCCGCAGTCGCCGCAGTCCTCGTTTCAGCCGGCAGTTCGTTGTTCGCCCAGGAATACGGAGCTTTTGATTACGCCGGAAACGGCGCTTCGCAATCCGCCCCCGCCGCTACCTCCGCTCCCGTCGCCGATACGCAAGACGAATCCGACGCCCAGGTAAAATGCTTCTGGGGCTGGCGGTGGTATAGCTGCTATTACTACAGACCGACGTACTTTTACTACAGAGTTTACGTCCCGTTTTACAGATATACTTACAGCTATCGGTACAGCTACCGGTACACCTTCGTCAGGTTCTACAAGAGCGCGGACGTAAAATCCTCGACGAACGACCTCGGCGCGATGATTAACGAAAATCCCCAAAAGGGAACCCCGCTCGCTATGCTGGGAATCGCCAAGGGCGACGTGATCACCCATATCGACGGCAAAAAGATCGTCGATCCGAAGCAACTCGACGGTATTACCGCTCAATCCAAGCTCGTCGTCGTGAAGGCCAAGAGCGGGACGAACCCCGCGGACGCGGTCGCTCCCAGAGCCCCCGAAGTCGAGTACGGAGCTTACGAGTACTGAGAATCATCCGAGGGCTTCGTTCAAGGAAGAATGACGCCAAGACCCTTCAAGAGATTGTGAAATAGGGAAAGGGGAACGTCGCGAGCCGCCGCGTCGATTGACGGGCGGCTCGCGTTTTATTTGCCTTGACGAGCGCGAACGCGACTTCATTTCGCGCTTCGGCGATTTTCAAGCGATTATTTGACTTCCGCGTCCGGCGCGCTCAGACGCGTCGACGAAGGACAAAATACAAAAAGGGCTTAGGAACCAAAAGCGGGAAAGGTCGCGAGGAGCGATTAAACGGAGCCGTTTTAACCGAGCGTCCGCTCCGCCAGGCGGCGAGTTGCAAAAAGACCTTGCTCCGCGACGCCAAAAATTTTTTTCAGAACTCGCGCGTTCCGCTTGATTGTCGTCGGTTTTTCAGGTAGAATCTGACGAGGAGTCTCGGCGAACGCGACTAACGCCGTCGGGACTGCGACGCCTGAAATCATTAACGCGTCGAGCGTCGACGCTCGATCGTCCCTTTGCTTTTTTGAAAGGATTTCCCAATGCCTCCAGTTTGTTTAGGGGTTATTTTTCACTGGCTCGGCGGTCTGGCCTCCGGGTCGTTCTACGTTCCGTACAAAGCGGTTAAAAAATGGTCGTGGGAAGTCTACTGGCTTGCCGGCGGGTTCTTCTCCTGGATTATCGCGCCGTGGGTTATGGCGAGTATTCTGACCAAAGGTCTTGTTCCCTCGATCAGCGAAGCGTTCAGAACTGATCCCAAAGCAATGGGGTACGCGTACCTGTTCGGGTGTCTGTGGGGAATCGGCGGCTTGACGTTCGGCTTGACGATGCGCTATCTTGGCATGAGTCTTGGCATGGCGATCGCGCTGGGTTACTGCACCGTTCTCGGCACGATCATGCCCGATATTTTTAAAGGCGAGTTTATCGGCAACATCACGTCGCAACCCCCTTACGCGGTTATCATTTTAGGTCTTGGCGTCTGCCTGCTCGGCGTTATTCTCGCGGGCGTGGCGGGCATGTCCAAAGAACGCGAAATGCCCGAAGAAGTCAAAAAAGAAGCGATTAAGGAATTCAACTTCCTCAAGGGAATTCTCGTCGCGACGATTTCCGGCGTTTTCAGCGCGTGCATGGCTTACGGGCTCCAGACGGCCGAACCGCTCGCGAAAATTTCCGCCGAGCATGGAACCGGCGACCTCTGGGTTGGCCTTCCAAAGCTGTGCGTCGTTCTTCTGGGCGGTTTCACCACGAACTTTATCTGGTGCGCCATTCTTCTGAATAAGAACAAGACGACCTATCAGTTCTTCAACAAAGAAGTCGACGATCCCGACGTTCCCGCCGTCGACGGCAAGCCCGCGAAAGCAACCGTCAACATGATTTGGAACTATTTCTTCTCCGCGCTCGCTGGAACGACCTGGTACTTCCAGTTCTTCTTCTATTCCATGGGCGAAACGCGCATGGGCGAATATAAGTTCTCCAGCTGGACGCTCCACATGGCCTCCATTATTATCTTCAGCTCATGCTGGGGGCTCGCGCTTCATGAATGGCGCGGTTCGAGCAAATTTACCAAGTTCATTCTGGGTTGCGCCATCTTCACGTTGCTCTACTCGACGATCGTCGTCGGCTACGGCAACCTGATGAAGCAAACAAGCGAGGAAGCCGCCGAGACGCCCGCCGCCGTCGCCGTTGAAGGCGAGGCTGACGCGCCTCAAACGGACGCCGCGATCGACGCCGAACCCGCCGCCCAGCCTGCGGAACAAGCGGAACAGGTCGCGGAACCCGCCGCCGACGTCCCTGCGGAAGGCGCGTTTGTCGCGCCGCGTTACGATTACGTCTTCGCGTAGCTTGAATCAATGGACGATCGGCGGTCGCTCTTGAGATCGTCTCGTCGCTCGAAAATCAAGATTGTTTTAAGAAATGGTCTTGATTTTCGATTTTTTTATGAATAAACTCGTAACGGACGGCGAGCGCGGAACCGCGCCGCCGTCGATCGCGACGCGCGGGGGTTCGCGTCGGCGGAAATTGAATTCAGATCAATTCGAGAATAAAGAGAAAGAGTCATGAAACGTTTATCCAAACCCTGCGCGCGCGTCTTCTTGACGGGGCTGTTTTGCGCGCTAACCGCGATCGTCGCGTCTTTCGCGCCGACGTCCGAAGCGCGCGCGTCGCACGTCTTTATCGCGGGCGGTCGCGTCGTCGTGGCGGCGCATCCGGGATTCATGCCCGCGCCCGCGCCAATGGTCGTCAGCGTCGCGCCCCCGCGATACGTCGTCGCCGCCGAGCCGGTCGTCGAATACGATGATTCGCTTGTCGAATACGAAGATCCGCTCGCCGATTACGAAGAGGAACCGTTGCTTATCGACGAAGAGCCAGCGGTCGAAACGGTCGTCGTCCCGCGCAAAGTCGTCGTAAAGCCCAGACCGATCGTCGTCGCGCCCGCGCCTTCGCCGGCTATTTCCGTCGTCATCGGCGGTCGCCCCCCCTACTATCCCGCGCCGCGACCGTTTTACGCGCCTCTCCCGCCGCCCGCGCCCCGTCCAATCTACGCGCATCCGGCGCCCCGTCCGGTTCCGGTTCCAGTTCCCGGTCCGCGTCCGGGTATGGGCCCGGCTCCGCGTCCAGGCATGGGTCCGGCTCCGCGTCCAGGCATGGGTCCGGCTCCGCGTCCAGGCATGGGCCCGGCTCCGCGTCCGGGCGGGCGCCCCTTTTAATAGTTCCGCCGCAAACGAGGCTCAACGTTCGTTTGCGGCGTCTTTTATTGGAACGACGAGATAAACCGGGGGGCGATTATGTCCTCGATCGCATTTTTCCGCTTGAATCATAGCGTCGCCCGTCTTTTTTTTGTCGCCGCGGCGTTTCTATGCGCGTTCTGTTCGAGCGACGCAGTCAAAGCGGCTCGTCCTTTCGTCGTCGGCGGGCGCGTTCTTGCAATTGATCGTCCGTTCAGACCCGGCTCTTCGTCCAATTACGAGTCCGGTTCAGTCGTCGCTCGCGCGACGCCCCCAAAATCCAGGCGGGTCGTTATCAATCTTTCGCCCCCGAGAGTTGTTCCTCATTATCTTCCTCCCGAAGGCGACGACGAGCCTCGGCGATATTCGGGAATTACCGTCGTCGCTATTCCTCCGAAACCGTATTACGCGCCCGATCCGGCGACGAGCGTCGATTTGTCGCCCCGTTTCGGAACCTCCGTCTCGTTGATTCCGCCCAAAATCAACTACGCGCCCGATCCGGCGACGAGCGTCGATTTGTCGCCGCGCCCGTCGGGACTTTCGCCAACGTTGGGCGCGCGTCCCGGCGTCGAGTCTTTCCGTCCGTCCCCCTTAATCCCCGACTTGTCGCGACGTCGGTAACTTTCGCGTTTTCTTCTCTTTGTCGCGTCCCCCGCGCGCGTAGTCGACGAAAAATCTTCGCAAAAACTATCGTCGTTTTCCTAATCATCATTAAGTCTTCTCCCAAAACGACGTCGAACGTCTCGTCGCGTTTTTCCCAAGTTGTTCAAAGCGCCGACATTCGCCGGTTTTTTTAACAAACTTCAACAATATCTTGAAAAAGTTAAAATTTTTGGAAATGAACGACCTTTTTTCGCGTAACTATTATTGTCGGGAAGGGACGACGAAAAAACGCTTCGATAAGAGCTTGACCGTCGACGATCCCGACGCTAATGCCGCAAGTCGTCGCACACACAACTTTTCAGTATGAAAAGGAGACGTCGCTATGAAAAAGAACGCTATGTTTTTCAACCGTCGTTTGTTGGCGCCGCTCGTAATCGGCGCGTTTGCCGTCGCTTTTCTCTGCGTCCCGGCGCGCGAAGCCAACGCTTCCAGTTTTGGACTTTCTATCAACACCGGAGCGGTGAGTTTTGGTCTTGGCGTGGCGGATCCGTATCCGACCTACGTCGTCGCTCCCGCGCCGCGTTATATGCCGCCCCCTCCTCCGCCGCGCTATTTGCCGCCCCCTCCTCCGCCGCGCTATTTGCCGCCTCCTCCGCCGCCGCGCTATATGCCTCCTCCGCCGCCGCGACCTGTTTACAGACCGCCCGTATATCGACGCCCAGCGCCCATGCCTCCTCCGGGAGCTTACCGTTGGTAATTCATTTAAAACAGTCAGTTAAGAAAAACTGCGGAGTCGGTCGTTTCCGACTCCGTTCTTAGCGATTCGCGCTGAAAGCGGTTCGTCCGCAATAGTTCTTTCGTAATATCGTATCTTGTCTTGTCAATTGGGGATGATGAAACAAGGGGTTGCAACGGACGTCTTTAGCCGACTAATCAGTCAAGGAGCGAGCCTATAAAACTATTCGTGATTGTATCCTAAATAAGGGTTTTCCAACTCTTGTTTTCGACGTTTTTGGGGAAAACCGTCGAAAACAGCCGAGGCGGCGCGCTTTTTCTCTCCACTGCGCGCCGCCGTTTGTATTTCTTGCCGCGTTCTTTCCCAAAAACGCTCGTCGCTCTTTTCATAGAACAAAAGACGCTCCGGCGGGGCAATTCCTTATTTCGTCAAACGCGGCGTTCCCATTCCGGACGCGAACGTTCGTCCGTCTCCGCCTCCAAAACTACGACGACCGGTCGTTTCAGTCAATTTTCACGCGTCGTTGAATTGCCGTCCTTTCCCTTTGAAGATGCTCGTTTCAAAGCCTTTAAAAAAATTCAGAAACGACAAAAAAAAATGTCGTCAATTTAAAAATATAACGTAACTAGTAGTGTAAGGCGAATGGAAAACGACCTTGCGCGTCGCAAGCAAGTCGTTAATTCGCAACAAGTTGCAAACAAAAAGCGGGAAACGACAAACCCGGTAATCAGCGGAACGGATTCCGCTCTATCGGTTGGCCGCCGCGATAAGGAGATATAAAATGAGCAAGAATGCCAAGATTCGGATCCCGAAAGCCGCAATCCTCGTCCCCGCGTTCGTCGCCGTCGTCGCGGCGTTCGCCCCGGCGCGAGAAGCCAACGCGAGCAACTTCGGTCTTTCGCTAAACATCGGAAGAGTCTCCTTCGGCCTGGGAATCGGCGACAGCTACGGCGAGCCGACTTACGTCGCGCCCGCTCCGGCTCCCGCGCCGGTCGTGAGAGGTCAGGCGCCCGCGCCTGGTCCGCGCCCCGGAGTCTACGACCGAGGTCCCGCGCCTGGTCCGCGCCCCGGAGTCTACGACCGAGGTCCCGCGCCCGGTCCGCGCCCCGGCGTCTACGGTCGAGGTCCCGCGCCAACGCGTCCGGGAACCTATCGCGGTCCCGCGCCGGTTCGGACGGAACCCGTCCCGCGACCGGGAGCCTATCCTGGTCCGCGACGCTAAACGCCTCCCGGAGTCGTCTCAGTCGGCAAACGCCGCGCCCAAAGCGCCGCGCCGTTAGTCGCGAATACGAAGCCGAAACGTCGTCGACGGCGTTTCGGCTTTTTTTCGTTTTGAACGCGCAAGTTCAGATCGCGGAAGTTTTTGTCATAAAAAAAACAAAAAAATGAATAAACGCTTGATTTTGACTCTCAAATGAGGCACAATAGAGCGGAACGACGAAATTCGTCCGTTCTTTTTCAAGGAACGCGCGGTTCCCGGCGACAAGGCGTCGGACGCGTTCCGTCCCTATTCGCACTACTTTATAAGGAACAGTCCATGAGAACGTCACGCCGCGATTTCATTAAGACGTCGGCAGTAGCCGGCGCCGGTTTTTTGGTCGCCTCCGGCAATTTCCGCAAACAAGCGCGCGCGAGCGCGTTGGAGTCCGTCGCCGTCGCCGGCATTGGAGTCGGCGGCAAAGGGGGCGGCGATATCACGCACGCGGGTTATTACGGGAAAGTCGTCGCGCTGTGCGACGTCGATACGAACACCCTTCAAGGCAAACATAACGAATTCAAAGACGCTAAAACGTTCGTCGACTACCGCGACCTTTACGCGGAAATGATGGACAAAATCGACGCGGTGACTGTCAGCACGCCCGACCATATGCACGCGATCATCGCCGCCGCCGCAATCAAAGCGGGCAAGCACGTCTACGCGCAAAAACCGCTCACGCGAACGATCTATGAAGCGCGCTGGCTCGGCGAACTCGCTAAGAAACACGGAGTCTGCACGCAAATGGGCAACCAGGGCTCCGTCGACGACGGTCTTCGCAAGACTGCGGCGCAATACCGCGCGGGCGTGGTCGGGGAGGTAACCGAAGTCCACGTCTGGACGAACCGCCCGATCTGGCCTCAAGGTAAAAATCGAACGATGACGCTTGAAAAATATTCGGCTCAAGTGCGCGAGGAAGAACCGGACGACGCGGACGATCTCATCGAAGAAAAGAAAAAACAAATCGAAGCGGGTCTCAAGCGGCTCAACTGGGACGCGTGGCTCGGGGTCGCGAAGAAACGCGAATTCTGGCCCGGCGATTACCACGACTTCAAGTGGCGCGGTTGGTGGGATTTTGGGACCGGCGCGCTCGGCGACATGGCGTGTCATAACGTCAATATGATCTTCAAAGCGGTCGACCTTCGCAATCCGACGAGCGTCTGCGCGAAATCTTCCGGACACGACTTCGACTCCTTCCCGGCAAGCTCGGTCACCGAATTTGAATTCCCCGCCAACGACTGGCGCGGTCCGATCAAGTTCGTATGGTACGACGCGTCCCAGACGCCTCCGACCGAACTCACCGCAAAATACGGATTTGAAAAAGTCGACGGCGGCGGCGGATGTTTCGTCGTCGGAACCAAAGGCGCAGGTCTTGGATCCGACTTCCGCGCTGAAGGCGGCGCAAAAATCGATCCGATTCCGGAAGATCAAACGGAATTCGTCATCGCTCCGATCGACGATCAGGGGCGCGGCGACGACGCGCGACACAAATTCGAATGGTTCAACGCCATCTGGGAAAACAAGCCGGAAATCTGCTGGTCGAATTTCCCGAACCACGCCGGTCCGCTCACCGAAACGATCCTGCTGGGCAACCTGTCCATCTGGACCGCGTCCGAAGGTCAGGGCGAAAAAGTCGAATGGGACGCGAAAAATCTCAAGGTTACCAACCTCGCCGATCTGAAGACGCCGGGCGTCGCCGAACTGGTCAAACCGGTTTATCAAAACGGTTACGATCCGATTGACGAACTGTTCTAAAATCGACGATCAGTCCGCGACGGGCGCGCCTCGTCCGGCGACGCGTCGTCGGCGTTTAAGGGAACGCGAACGACGGCTTCGCATCCTTTAACGTCGACCCGAGAGGATCAAACGCAAAACGAAAAGCCGACCGACGCGAACGCGACGTTCGCGTCGGTCGCTTTTTTATCGGTCGAGCCGCGCGGTTTCGAAAACAGGCGACCCTCGACCAAAAAAATAATTATTGGCGTCGTCGAGCGGCGGAAATTCGATTATAATTGAAACGCGTTTCCAGAGCACGAGAACGCGTTTCAGGAGGTATTATGAAAAAATTTGTCGTTCGTTACGGCGCGATGCGCGCTTTAAGCGTCGTCGAGTGCGCCGACAAAGACGCGGAGGGACTCTTTCACGGAGTCGTCGCGCTCGTTAAAACGCCGCGCGGTCTCGAAGCGGGAACGATCCTTCGTGAAATCGACGACAAAACGCTGAAGACGATTCCCAATTTGTCGAGCGAGACGCTGACGTTCGTTCGTCGAACTACTCCGCGCGACGACGCGAGAATTCTGGAAATTAAGAAAAACGAAACGAACGATTTTAACCGGTGCTTAAAGATCGTCGAACGTATGAGGATCAATTTGACGCTCGTGCGCGTCGAACAGCTTTTCGGACATGAACGCGTCGTCGTCTATTACGTCGCCGACGGCCGCGTCGATTTTCGCGAACTTGTCCGCGCGCTCGCGGCGGAGTTTCAAACGCGAATCGAAATGAAACAGATCGGCGTGCGCGACGAAACGAAACTTCTCGCGGACGTCGGGGATTGCGGACGCGAAGTCTGTTGCAACACGTATCTCGCGACGATGCCGCCCGTGTCGATGAAAATGGCGAAACTACAAAAAGCGACGCTCGACCCCACCAAAGTGTCGGGGCGTTGCGGACGCCTTAAGTGCTGTCTGCGCTACGAGTTCGATATGTATAACGAGTTGCAGGAATCTTCGCCCGCGATTGGAAAGGTCGTCTGGACGCCCATGGGGCGCGGAAGAGTCTTCGCGCAAGAGCTTTTCGCCGAAAGAGTCGTCGTCGATCTTGACGACGGCGGACGTCAATCGTTCGCCGTCGCCGATCTTGAAACCGACGGACGTCGCGACGGAACGCGGGAAAACAACCGAAACGAACGTCGAAGGCGTTACGGCGACGCCTACTGCGACCGTCCGGATAAAAACGGTTATCGACGTTGAGAACGCGCGATCAGATACTCGAGCAAAGCCTTGTCAAACGGAATCGAGACGTCCAAAGGAACGTAGTCGAATTTGGCGTTCGAACCTTCGCGGCGAAACGTTTCGCGAAACTCTTCGAGCGCCTTTCTGTAATCGGAGCCTATAGAATCGGCGTCGACGACGATTCTTTCGCCAGTCTCGGGGTCTTGCAACTCGACGCTCCCTCTAAACGAGAACTTCGTCTCCGCCTCTCCCAAAATATGAAACAAGATGACGTCGTGTCCGGAATGACGCAGACGATAAATCGCGCGAAGCGTCTCCTCGGGTTCTCCAAGAAGATCGGAAAAAATAATGACGAGAGACGCGCGTTTGAGCATTCCGGCAAGTTGAGTAAGCGCGGCGGCGACGTTCGTCTCGCCCGTCGGCTTAAGATTGGCGAGCGTCGAAAGAATCGAACCGAATTGAGAACGTTTTGACTTTGGGGGAAGAGAGCGGCGTATTTTCTGATCGAAGGCGATTAAACCGACCGGGTCTTGCCTGCAAATCATCAAATAGCACAACGCGGCGGACAAGGAAATCGCGTAGTCAAATTTAGTAATCTCTCCTTCGAACTCGACGCCCATCGACGCGCTCGAGTCGACGACGAGCCATCCGGTCATATTCGTTTCCGACTCGTATTTGCGAACGTAATATTTGTCCGAACGCGCGTAAAGACGCCAGTCGATATCCCTGGGATCGTCGCCGGGCTCGTATTTGCGATGTTCGCTGAATTCGACGGAAAAACCTTGCAAAGGGCTCGAGTGCAGACCGTGCATAAACCCTTTGACAATGAACTGCGCTTTTAAGTCGAGACGACGAATCGTCTGAACGACGCGCGGATCCAAATACGCTTCGCTGTTTTTCATTGCCGATTTTTCCCGGCGGTCACGCCGCCTCGGTCATCATGAAGACCGGAAGCAACAGGGCGATAATAATGTAGAAGACCGCGCCGGCAAGGAGCAACAGCATCATCGGCTCAAGCAGGCGCGTCAACAAATCGACTTTCTTGGCGAGTTGACGCTCGAGGGAATCCGCCAAATTGATCAGCACCTTTTCAAGCGTGTTGGACTCTTCGGCGATCGAGATCATCGTCATCGCGTTGGGGGGAATCAATTTGCTCTCCATGAGCGGTCTCGAAAGCGGCTCGCCCGCCGACACGGCGTCGACGGCGTTTTCGACGGCGTCCTGAAGCAAGGCGTTGCCCGTCGAACGCGAACTGATTTCCAGCGCGCGAAGAATCGGAACCCCGTTTTGAAGGAGCGTTCCCAAAACGCGGCACAACTTGGAAACGCAGGAAGCTTGAGCGACCGGTCCCAAAACGGGAATCCTCAACTTCCATTTGTCCAGAAACCGTCGACCGGATTTCGTCGACATTTGGATTCGCGCCCATACGAAAAGCGCGACGAGAACGCCCAGCGCGTAGAGCCCGTATTTTCCGCAGAACGAGCGAAACGCGAGCAGCCAGACGGTGCAAAGGGGCAAATCTTTTCCGCTCGCGACGAGCGACTCGAACATCGGCTCGAATTTCGGAACAAACGCGATAAGCAACACGGAAACGACCAAAACGCCGACGACGCAGAGAATGGTCGGATAAATCATGGCGCTGGTGATTTTAGCGCGCAACTCCGCCTGATCTTCCATGAACTTCGAGGTTCGTTTAAGCGCCGATTCAAGAAAGGCGCCTTCCGAACCCGCTTTAATGACGCTTAACGTCAAGTCGTCGAAAACTTTGCCGTGCGCGGCGAAGGCCGCGTCGACGCTTTGACCGTCCGCGACCTGATCGCCGATGTCGACGACGACCTCGCGAAGCGCGGCGTTTGGAGTCTGCTTGCCGAGCGCCTGGAACGCCGTCAACGTGGGCACGCCGTTTTCCAATAACTCCGCGAGTTGAGTTAAAAACATGGAAACGGCGGAAATCGGAGGCTTGCTTTTGAACCATTTTCCGACGTCGACGTCGTTCTTATGCGCGTCCTCAACCGAAAGCGGAAAGAGTCTCTGCGTCGCGAGGCGATCGAGCGCTTCTTTTTTCGTGTTGGCGGTCATCACGCCGGAAACGTCTTTTCCGTCGCGCGTTTTCGCTTTGTAATTAAAATCTGGCATGGAAATCCAATATCGTTCGGCGCGCCGCGAACTCCGACGCGTCGCGCCTCCGTCGAGAACACCGCGCGTCCGTCGGCGTTTAGCGCTGAAGCAACTCTTCGTAAAGCTCCATGTACTTGCGCGCGCTCGCGTCCCACGAAAGGTCTTTGCTCATCGCGACGCGCGTCATCTTGTTCCAGTCTTCCCTGCGGCAACGGTAGCAGTAAAGAGCCCAGTCGATCGCCTGCCTCATGTCGCCGGCGTCTTCCCAGTAAAAGACGAAACCGTCGCCGGTTCCGTTGGCGATATTTTCGTCGGAACCGTTAACCACGGAATCGTGAAGACCGCCGACGTCGCGAACAACCGGAAGCGTTCCGTAAATCAGACTATACATCTGATTCAAGCCGCACGGCTCGTACCGGCTTGGCATGAGGAACATATCGGAACCCGCCTCGATCTGGTGCGCCAGCGAGACGGAAAATTCGTTGCGCAACGCGAAACTCTGCGGATAGCGCTGGGAAAGCAAATGGAACCGCCCGCCCAATTCTTCGTCCCCCGAACCTAAAACCGCAAATTGAACGCCCTGTCTTTCGATGAGATCGACGGCGACGTCCGCCACCAAATCCAACCCTTTTTGGACGTCGAACCGACTCACGACTCCCAACAGAGGAACGCCGGGATCAACATTCAGGTTCAACTGCCGCTGAAGAGCCGCTTTACAAATCGGCTTGCCGCGCTCGAACGAGTCGACGTCGTAATTGGCGGCGATCCAGGGATCGGTCGCAGGGTTCCATTCGTCGCGGTCGACCCCGTTAAGTATACCGCGAAGAGATTCGGAGCGCAACTGTAAAACGCCCTGCAATTTTTCGCCGAATTCTTCCGTCTGAATTTCCTCGGCGTAACGCGGACTGACCGTCGTAATCGCGTCGCTGAAAACAATGCCCGACTTCAGAAGATTCAGCTGACCGTAAAACTCCATTTTGTCGTAAGTAAAGAAGCTCCAGTCGAGCCCCGTCGAATCCATCGCGCCGCGCCAAAATCGCCCCTGATGCCTGAGATTGTGAATCGTGATCACCGACTTGATCTTGTCGAATTTTTTCGCGTCGTCGGGGTAAAAATCGTACCGCGGGCGAACAACCGAGCCAAAACCGGTCGTCGCGTCAAACCGCGAACGGGATTTATAAACGGCGTCAAGGTAAACGGGCGCGAGCCCTGTCTGCCAATCGTTGGCGTGAACGACGTCGACGTCGAGATCCAGAAGTCTGATCAGTTCCAAAACGCAACGGCTAAAGAAACAAAACCGCTCGCAATTGTCGCCGTGGTCGACGCCGCGATAGTTGTACAAACCGTCGCGGTCGTAGTAGTCGTTGTGAACGATGAAATAGACGTCGACGCCGCCTAAATTAGCCTTGAGGACGCCGGCTTTTTTCGTCTCTTTGCCAACCGGAGCGCTAAGCGTCGCGCCGTAGACGCTTTCCAACGGCTCGCCGGTTCGTTCAAAATATTCGCGGACGCATTTGTAAAACGGCGTCGCGATCGACGCCTTGCAACCGAGGCGCGCAAGAGCCTTCGGCAACGCGCCGCACACGTCGGCAAGACCTCCGGTCTTGGAAAAGGGAGCCACTTCGCTGGAAGCAAATAAAACGTGCATTGTCTCTTCCCCTGGTCAACTGCGTTGTCGCGACGCCGTTCCTTTCCCGACCGATAAGGACGCGACTTCGCAAAGAGTCGTCCAGGAAGGTGGAAAACGTCGGGACCAATAATAAAAACGAACGCTCGCGCCGGACGGCGGAACGTCCTCAATCCGCCGCCGACCTCGACTCCGTATTGTAACACAAAACGTCGGAAATTAAAGGAGACTTCAACGCGAATTTAAAAAACTTACGAGATTTTAAGACTTACGCGCGCGTTAGAGTCGACGGAGTCAAGACGATCGAATGAAGTCGCGTCGAACGAACGGATTCTTTCGCCAAAAAGAAGTGAAACGTTAAAAAACGCGCGCAAGACAATCGCCCCCTTGAACGCGCCCTTTTAAAAGGGTACAATGACGACGAGGTTTCGAGAGCGTCGACAGACCGCCGCGTCGGCGTTTTGCTCAGTCGTCCGGAAAAATAGCCGACCGTCGTTAAAGCGGCGACAATTCCACGCTCGTTTTTTGCGCGAATATGATCAACAAAAAAGAAAAAATGGAATGGATAACGCGACCGTACGACCCCGACCTGGTCGAGCGCCTCGCGAAACAGACCGGAGTCGAACCGATCGTCGCGCAGACGCTCGTCGGCAGAAAGGTCGTCAATCCGCGCGATATCGTCAATTTTCTCGCTCCGCCGAGTCTTTCTCGAGGTTTGCGCGCGCCTTATCGTCTTCCCGGATGTCGGCGCGCGTCCGAATTTCTCGCCGACGCGATTCGCGCGAATAAAAAGATCGTCGTCTACGGCGACTACGACGTCGACGGTATGACGGCGACCGCTATCATTCTTAAAGCGATCAAAATTTGCGGCGGCAATTGCAGTTATTACGTTCCCAACCGTCTGGGCGAAGGCTACGGTCTCAACTGCGACGCGCTCAAACGCTTGCGCGAGGACGAAAACGCGGACGTCGTCGTCACCGTCGACTGCGGAATCACGAGTCTGAAAGAAGCGGAATTCGCCAAAGAAATCGGTCTGGAACTTGTCGTCACCGATCACCATACGCCCGTCGTCGACGAACGGACGCAAAAGCAAACGCTTCCGGACGCGGTCGCGATCGTGCATCCGAAATATCAAATCGAGGGGGTTCCGCCTTATCCGTATCCTGAGATTTGCGGATCGTTCGTAGCGTTCAAATTGGCGTGGGGGCTCGGGCTCGCCATGGAGGGCGCGGAAAAAACCTCGCCGGAAATGAGGAGCTATTTGATGCAGGCGATCGGACTGGCCGCTTTGGGTTCCATCGCCGACGTCATGCCTCTCCAAGACGAAAACAGGACCCTCGTCCGCTACGCGCTCGAAAATAGTTTCGTTCACAATATGCCGCCGGGACTCAAACGTCTCGTCGAAATCGCCATTAGCAATCCGCATAAAAAAATCACCAGCGAAGACGTCGGCTACACGCTGGCTCCAAGACTCAACGCGGCCGGACGAGAAGTCCTCAACGAGAACTCTCTTCAAGATCAGGAAGACCGTGAAAACTGGTTGTACGCGAAATCGTTGCTCGGCAACCCGTCTTCGCTTGCGAGCGCCGGTCAAATGGGGCTCGCCATGCTTGGCGTCGAATTGCTCGTCACCGACGCTCCGGAACGCGCCAACGAGCTCGCGCCCTTTATCAATAATCTCAACGCGACGCGACAAAAACTCGAACGAAGGATGCTGAGCGAAGCGCTGAAAATGATCGAGGACAAGTACGCGGACGCGCCCGCGTTCGTTCTGGCGAGCCGAGATTGGCATCCCGGCGTCATCGGCGTCGTCGCCGGAAGAATCGCCGAGAGGTTCCACCGACCGACAGTCTTGATCGCGTTGCGCGAGGCGGATGCGAACGCGGGCTCCGCGCGAAGCGTTCCGGACTCTAATTTCAACTTATACGACGCGCTCAATCATTGTTCGGAACATCTCGTCCGATTCGGCGGACACGCGGCGGCGGCGGGACTCGGCGTCAAGGAAACGAACGTCGACGCCTTCCGCGAGGCGTTCTGCGATTACGTCGCCCAATCGTTCTCGCCCAAGGAACGCGTCCCCAAGTTATGGATCGACGGAGAATTTCCGCTTTCATGCGTCACGATGAAGACGCTGACCGAACTCAATAAACTCGCGCCGTTTGGCGCGGAAAATCCCAGGCCGATTTTCGCCGCGTACCGCGTTTCGCTCGTCGGTCAGGCAAAACGCGCGGGAGGAGGAAAACCGAAGCCGGGCTCGTCGCAGGCGCCCCTCGGGAACGTTTTTCAAGCGAGGTTCCGACAATACCAGAGCGATTTGCGCGCCGTCGCTTTCAGCCGCGGAGAATGGGTTGATCAGATCAACGAAATTGTCCAAAACGACCCGCGCGCGACGTTCGACATAGCGTTTCAAGTCGTTCACAACGATTACTATAACCAGGTCGAACTCAGAATTTTGGATTGGCGCGTCGCTCAATGAACGCGCCGCTCGTTTCGACCGAGTCCCGCCGCAAGGAGAAAACTATGCGCTCCGTCGCACCCCTCGTCGTCGCGATTTTAACGACGTTTTTTTGTTTCGCCGCGTCCGCGCAGGACGCGAATCCGCAGGAAAAAAACCGATCGTTTCAGGAATACGCGCCCTGGCTTGATCCGGGTCTGGAACTTAGGGACTACCATATTCACCTGCGCGGAGGAATGACTGCGGAAATGGCCGCCGAACGCGCGAAAAAGACGGGCGTTCGAAGCGGAGTTCTGGAAAATCACGGGCGCGAATGGCCTTTGTCGACTAACGAGAAGCTCGACAAGTTCATTGCCGGCGTCGAAGCGGTCAACGCGACGCTTCCGGACGACGAAAAACTCAAGATCGGAATTCAGGTCAACGATCGCGACTGGTATAAAACGATCGATCTGAAAATCTATCGACGTCTCGACTACGTTCTTGCCGACACAATGATCATGGGCAAACGCCCCGACGGTTCCGACGAGCGGCTCTGGCTGCTCCCGAAAGATTACGACGTCGATCAGGACGAGTGGTTCGAGCGCTATTATAGGCACTGCATGACGGTCGTCTCCGAACCGATCGACGTCCTCGCGAACGTTACGTATCTCCCCGAATTCATCGCCGCCCGATATGACGAACTTTGGACGGAAGAGCGCATGACCGCGCTTATTCAGGCGGCGATCGACAATAACGTCGCGCTGGAAATCCAGGCGGAATCCGAATTTCCCAAACCGAAATTTGTCGAACTCGCCTTGAAATTGGGCGCTAAACTATCCTTTGGCTCCAACAACTTCGACGCGGCTCTTAAAGACGCCGACGCGTGGAAGCGAAATATCGAGCGCTTCAAGATCGGCAAAGAAAACCTTTGGAGAGACGCTTCCGCGAAATAAAAGCGAATCCGCGTCAAGACTGTCCCAAGAGAAAAAACGCGCTTTTCCAACCGGAAACGCGCGTTTTTTAGCGGTTCGACTTCAAGAAACGCAAAACGCGCTTGACCGATCCCGAAACGAGCCGACCAAACGCCACGCGTCGCGGATTGTCTTGAAAAGGACTACTTTTTCTTTTCGACGTGCATCGTGTGCTTGCGAAGCTTAGGACAATACTTCATCAACTTGAGCTTTTCGCCGCCGGGCTTGCGACGAACGATGTAGTTATATTCGCCGGATTCTTCGCAGACGAGATAGACGGTTTCAGCCTTTTTCTTACTTTTTCCTGCCATGGTCACATCCTCAAACGCATATGTTCAAACGCCTCGAAGGCGCGGGTTTTGCCGGAAACGGTTTCGCGACTTCCACGACGCCGCGCGTCAATCCTCCGACCGACGCCGGAACGGAACAATTTGTCCGCAGTCCCGGATTACTCATTCTATAACAATCGCGCAATTCTTCAACGCCCCCCGACGCTTTTTTGGACAAAATTTTCCCATTCTCCACAAAAAGCGGCCTTATTTTTGTCTGGAGGGGAATACTACGGGAAATAATAGGCGCGCCTTGCGCGGCGCCCCTTGATTCGTATTGGTCTCGATATCGTTTTCGTCGGTATAACTCGATCCGTCGACGGCGTCGCGCAAACTCAACGTCCGTTTCTTACGCTCGGGACCGCCAATAGTGAACTTAAAAAAGTCGATCGCGATTTTTCAGAGTAATTCTGTATTCAACTCGATTATCCCTCTCGGCGCGTCTATTGCAACGTTTCCGGTTCCGTCCGTCAAAAGGAACGACGGGCGCGAACCGTCGACCGCGCTCGAAAACAAGGAATTAACTGTAAAAAAAAGGAAAAACCATGCAAAAATTATTAAAACCGCGCGCAAAAACACGTCAAAAGGCGCTATAATACCATGGACGCGGAGTCTTAAACGCCGCTAAACCGACAAGCTTTTCCTCGCGCCGGTTGCGTTGAACGCTACTTCGGTCGTCAATAGTCGATTGCGTTCAATAGACGTCGATAAATTTTTTCCCGCGCCATGTTGTTGCTGGTCGACGCGCGACAACCTAAGCAACGTATTTGCGACGCAGAAAACACGATGAGCCAAAACGACGATTATCAACAATGGAACATACCGAGCGTCACTCCGGAGCTCCCCGTCGAGGCTGAACCTAACGCGGATTCCTACGACTCGACCGCCGATCTTGTTCGTCGACTTATCCGCAAGTCGCGCGAGGCGAAAAACGCGTCGGAACCATCCGACGAAAAGACAAAAGACGACCCGGTCGAGCGCGTCCTGCGTCAACTCAAAGGAGACGGGCAAAACGGCGAGCTTTCTCGCCCGCAAACGCGCGTTCAACCTTTTTCCGCGCCGCCCGGCAACGAGTCGTCCAACGCGGAATCGCCCCTCGCTCCCCTTCCGGCGTATCCCGTCGTCCAGGCGCCGCCCGTTCCCGCCCCTCCCATTAGCGCGCCGTCTATGGAATTTCCGAAACCCGACGCGCTCGTCGTTCCGCCCGTCGACTGGTCGGACGCCCCCGACGCGACGGTCGGAGTCAAACCGCGCGGCAAAGAACGCGGACGAGTAAAACGCGAAGAAAAAAGTCGACGCTCGATTCTGACGTCGACTTCAGATCGGGAAGCGACGTCCGCGTCAATCGTCGCGCTCGCGGGCTCGATCGTTCCCTCGACTCCTGAGGAAACGCCCGACGCGTTTCTCAATTCCGTAGCTCTCAACAACGCGGTCTCCTCCGTTCCTCGACTATCGATTCGCGATTTGTCGATTCAGACGGCTTCAACCGTCGCTCCGAACCGTTTTCTAGAAAAGCTCGCGCTGGAGGCGGTTCCGGAAAAAACTTCGTCGGCCGAGGAACTCGACTTCCTGCGCGACGAATCGGCGTTCGAAAAAGCCGCCAACGACGCGCCCATGTGGCTAGTTAGTTTGTGCGTCCACCTGACGCTGATTATTCTTCTGGCGCTCCTTTTCATTAAGACCGATTTCCGAAAGGCGATGGAAATCGTGTCGGAACCCGGATTCAGCGACAAGATCGTCCTTGACGAAGTGTTTGATCCGGAAGCCGCGCTTGAAACGGTTGAAACAAGTTTCGACGCGTCCGACGTCGAAGTTCAAACCGAAGTCGAAGCGGATGTTCCCGACGTTTCCTCGTTCAACGACGACTCGGCGGAAACGCTGTCCGTCCTCGAAGCGTCGACGGGGCTCGAGGCGGCGTCGATCAGCGACGTCGAAAACCTCGTGGGAACGATCAACGGGGACGCTCTTTCCGGACGAGGCGAGAACAAAGCCGCCATGCTCGTCGCGGGAGGAGGAAGCGAAGGAAGCGAAAAATCGGTCGCGCTTGCCCTCGCGTGGATTGCCGAACATCAACGTCCCGACGGATCCTGGAGCTTCAAAATGATCGAATGTCCGTCATGCGGGGGACGATGTCGCGACAGCGGATCCACCGACGCGCCGATTGCCGCGACGTCAATGGCGCTCTTGCCATTCCTGGCGGCTGGAAACACGCCGACCCAGGGCAAGTATAAAAAAGTCGTCGCGAGAGGATTAAACTATCTCGCGACGCATGGAAAAGACGACGTCAACGGCACGTCGTTCCGCGAAGGGGGCGGCGGCAACATGTACTCCCACGGACTTGCCACGATCACCCTTTGCGAGACGTTTGCCATGATGAGTCCCCGCGAAAAATCCCGGTATCGCGAGTTGGGCTATTTAGCGCAAAACGCCGTTCGTTTCATCGAATACGCGCAGGCGGACGACGGAGGCTGGCGATATTCTCCCAAACAGGCGGGAGACACGTCCGTCGCGGGCTGGCAACTCATGGGGCTCAAAAGCGCGCAAATGGGCGGACTAGACGCGCGCGACGACGTTTTTCGCAACGCGCGCGACTTTTTGCGGCTCGTCTCTATTGAAGACGAAACGCGTTATCTCTACCGCGCGGGCGAGACGGAATCGCCCGCGACCGACAGTATCGGCTTGCTTTGCCGGCTTTACCTTGACTGGGGAATTGAAGACGAGCGTCTCATTAGAGGAGTCAAGCGTCTCTCCGACGAAATTGGTCCGAAACTGAACGTTCCGTATTACACTTACTACGCGACGCAACTCATGTACAACGTCGGCGGCGACGTCTGGGCGAGATGGAACGCGCGCGTTCGCGATAATATTATCGCCCAGCAGCGTATGGAAGGACATGAACGCGGCAGCTGGTATCCGGACAATCCCGGGGGACATTGCGCGAGCGGAGGACGACTTTACGTTACGTCGTTGAACTGTATGGTGTTGGAAGTCTATTACCGACATATGCCGTTGTATCAAAAACTTGAACGCAACGCTAACTTCCCGATCGAACTTCCGGCAAAACAGGAGTAAAGGATGCGCCGTCCGTTTTGTCAAGCCGAATGCTCCGCGGAGGAACGCGCGCGGCGTCCCGACCGCGACATGCGCGAGGAGCGAGCCCGGAGTAAGCCGGAAGCGATCTCTGCGGAAACGTCCGATCGCGGGAAAATTCGCCGAAATCCGCTCGGATATTTCTGGAGCGCGTTCAGCAAGTACGCGTCGATTCGCGGGCGCGCTTGTCGAACCGAATACGTCTGTTTCATGATCGGCGCGTTCGCGTGCTGGATCGGAATCGCTTATGGAGTCGGGGCGCTTTTGAAGAACTCCGCGCGTTGCGCCCGATTGTTTGACGCGATCGTCCTGACGACAAACGTTTCGGAACCCGCGCTAACGCCGGGCGCGATTCTTGGCGCGGTCTTGTTCGTTCCCCCGATTCTGTCTCTCTGCGCGCGTCGACTTCACGACGTCGGACTGAGCGGCTGGCACGTCGTCGTTCTCTTTTCAATTCAGTCAATCGTCAAATCGCTGGGACTCGACCTGTTCGCGTCGTTCGTTCCGCTCTTTCTGCTGTTCTGGCCGGGAACGCGCGGAGAAAACGCCTACGGTTCCGACCCGCGCTTCGAAACTTCAACCGAACCAAAAAAACCATGAAACGCTGTCCATTTTGCGGAACGAAAAACAAAACGAACGCGCAATTTTGTTTTCAATGCGGCGAAAAGTTCTGCATTGTCGACGTGAGATCGAAGCCCGACGCCGATCTGCGGGATCGGGATTCGTTTTTTCGTAAGGAAAAAATAAACGACGCCGCGGAAAAAATCGGCGTCGGGCTTTGGTCGTTTCTGACTTCCGCGTTTTCGTGGCTCTCGCGCAACGCGTTCGTTCCCCTCGGTCGCGCGGCTTTGCGCGGCGCCAACGCGGGAATAGGTCGCGCGTTCGCGCCCTCGGAGACGTGGAATCCAACCCGACCGCCCAATTTTCTCTATTGGGCGCTCGTTCAAACGCTAATCACGCGCCTTCCTTTCTCCACAGTCGGGGTCGTCTACGCGATTCTCGCCAAATCGGCGCGTTCCGACGGCAAATATGACGCCGCCGTCAAAAACGCGGAGCGAGCGAGAACATGGCTGTTCGTCGACTTGTGCGCCTGGTTTGTTTTCGCGCTGCTTCGCCGCTCGTAGTTCCGATCGATGAAACGACAAGACAAGAACGAACCTCAAATTCCGGAATTGAACGAATTACCGCCGATTCCTCTTCCCGATTTGAACGACGACTCGAACAAAGAGAACGACGAATTATCCCGATTTCATCGCGATCCCTACGCGACTGGCGGCGCTTTCTGGGCGGAAGCGCTCCGCGAAGCCGCGCGACCAGGTCTGGAATCGACAAAGATCGAAGAACTCGTCGAAACGCTGGGAAAAGACCCGGGCGTTCAAGAGAGACTTATCGAAGAAGACGATTTAGAATTCGGAGATTGAACGACTTTGGGATTCCGTTTTTCAAGTCGCGACGCAAAACTGTCGGGCGTTCGCGACAAACGCCCGACGCGACGCGTCGCTTTTGATCTTATTCTTCGTCGACCTCTTTGGGGGAGAAGAACCAGCCGCAGGCTCCGGCGATCGCGCCAAGAACCAGACCGGCGGCGACAATTTTCCACGCGGCGGCGTGTTTGACGCCAAAGTACGCGCCGAACGCGCCGAGCATAAACGCGAAGTTGAAGCACAAAATCGAGATTTTAATACGATTCTTCTTCGCGGCGACGGACATTTCGACTTCGTCTTCTTCGACGGTCTTCACGGACTTGGGCTTAGTTTTTTTCTCCGCTTTCTTCGCCTTGACCGGCTCGTCTCCGACGGCGCTAGGATTGACGTACCGTTTCTGCACCGCGTCGCGCGGATAATACTTCGCGATCGCGGCGTTCGCCTGATTGGTCATGCAGATCGCGCAACGCACGGGCATGTCGAACAACAAGCGCAACTCGTCTTCGACGTCGAGTCCCAACGGCTCGGGCGACGCGAGAATCAACTTGCCCATATCGGACATGACGGGCACGAACGAATTCTGACGCGCCGTCACCGGATTGATAAAGGGAACGAAATATTCGTCGACGGGCACTTCGTCTAAATTAACGAACGGAAGTCCGACCGATTCCGCGTAGGCGATCATGACCTTTTCGGCGTCGATTCCCTTTTGCTGGAGAAGAGCCTGGTGCAAATCGAGACCTACCGCGTCGCCAAAATTCTTCGCCTTTTTAATCTGATCCGGCGTCGCGGCGCCTTCGCTCAACAGAATCGCTTCAAGGGAACGCCGACCGTAGACGTCGGTTTCCTGAGAGCCCTCGAATTTACGACCGAGCGAATGGTCGTATTCCGCTTTGCGCTCCGAATCGGTCAGGCAAAGCATCGCTTTCGCGAGTTCGTTGAGAAGAGCCTGAGATTCTTCGATAAAATCGCCCGTCGCAAATTTACGGACGTAGGCGTTAAGATCGCGGTAACGCTTGCGAATGGCGGCGGTATCGTCTTCAAATCTCTTCAGTTTCAGAAGCTGATAATAATCGAGCGGTCGATTTGTCGCCTCAATTTTCAACCAATCCTTATAGACGTCGATTTTTGCCATATTCGTTGCCTCGTCAAAAAAGAGAATCGTAATAAGCGCTCCGGCGCGCGTCGAAGGCTTATTGTACATTTCTCGAGCGCGTCTTTCAAGACGGTCGAAAAAAAAAGGTCAAATATGCCGGGGAAACGCGCGCGTTTTTCTATGAAAAGGCTTTCCCCGACGTCCTTCCTCTTTTTCAAACGCGCCAAAACGGTATAATGGCGCGGTCGAGGCGTCCGTGTCGCGCCGCGCTACGCAAGCTGTTGTTCAGAAATCAAGGGAAAAGTATTCGTCATGCGACGCACTATGTTGAAATCGAAGATCCACCGCGCCACTCTCACCGATTGCAATCTTGAATACGAGGGCAGCGTCGCGATCGACTCAAACCTGCTCAAAGCCGCCGACATTTTGCCGGGCGAACTCGTTCACGTGCTGAACGTCAACAACGGTAGTCGGCTCGTCACCTACGCGATCGAAGCGCCAGCCGGATCGGGAACCGTCATGCTTAACGGCCCCGCCGCGCGCGAAGGGTACAAGGGCGACGTGCTCGTGATTATCACCTACGCCGAATACGAGGAAACGGAACTCAAAAACTACAAGGCGAACGTCGTCAAAGTCGACGCTCAAAACCGCGTTAAATAACCTACTAATACGACAACGCGAGCTTACGTCAAGCTCAATTCCATCCAGACATATCAGGAACGAAAATGGACAACGCTAATTTCTTACAGGATCTTTTCGGCATGCAAGGACAAGTCGCGGTCGTTATCGGCGGCGCGGGCGCGCTCGGGCTGTGTCTTTCGACCGGCTTAGGTAAAAACGGCGCGAAAATCGTCGTCGCCGACGTCAACGAAGAAGCGTGCAAAACCGCCGTCGCCAAACTTGAAGCGGAAGGAATCGAAGCGATCTACAAGACCGTCAACGTTACCGACAAAGCGTCGTTATGCGAATTGCGCGAAGCGGCGCTCGCGCTTACCGGACAGGTCGACATGCTCGTCAACTGCGCGGGAATCAACGTCGGCAACAATTTCCTCGACGTCGACGGCGATCAGTGGGACAAGATCATGTCCGTCAACCTCAAAGGAACGATGCTCTCGTGCCAGGTCTTTATTGAAGCGATGCTTGCGAACAAAGACGGCGGCTCGATTCTCAATATCGGGAGCGTCAACTCTGCGCGTCCGCTCTCGCGCGTCTTCGCCTACGCGGCAAGCAAGGCGGGCGTCGTCAACCTTACGCGCAATATCGCGCAGGAATTTGGGACGCGGGGAATTCGCTGCAACGCGATTTGCCCCGGCTTCTTCCCCGCCGAACAGAACCGCAAATTGCTCGACGCCAAACGGGTTGAAAATATTATGAACGGCACGCCCATGCGCCGCTACGGCGATCCGAACGAACTCGTCGGCGCCGCGATCCTTCTGCTCTCGAAGAAGGCGGGAAGCTATATTACCGGCTCGCCCGTCTACGTCGACGGAGGTTTCACCGCCAGCTGGTTCTAAGTTCTCTATCGGCGCGAGTTAAAAAGAGCCCTCTGTTAATGCCAAGACCGGCGCTCGCCTTTAATCGGGCAAACGCCGGTCTTGTTCTATCCGGGACGCGCCGCGGCGTCAAAACCGTCGAACGCGCGTCAAATTACAAATTCCTCGTCTCCGTCGACAATATAGACCTGATCCGAATCGCCGCCTTCCGCCGGGGGAGTTTCCGTTTCGCTAGCGTTCGACGACTCGCCCGAAGGCGTTTCCGCCGTCTCTTCGTTAAGCGAATCGGTGAAGAGAATATCTGAAAAGACTTCGTTATACACGGTCTGATACGAGTATCCCTGCCGCCAAATTTTCAACACGGTCTGCAAATCGGTCGCGACATGCGCGCCGGTCGAGTTGCCGACAAAACGGAAATGCGCCGAGCCCGTTTCGCGTTCAATGGCGTCGCCGACAGTCTTGCCGGCGGCCTTCTCCGCCTGTTCTTTGATATTCGCCGCCGGCTTGTCGATCTCGCCGCTTTCGGAGCGAGCCTCGAGAGCCTTGAAATCCTTGTCGAGCGAATTGATCGCGTTCAAGTACGCCTGTTCGACCGCCGCGTCGCTCGCTTCGAGCGCGTTGCGCGCTTCCGCGATTTCGGCTTCGTAGGTCGACGCCACGCCGGACAAGATGGAGTCGCGCTTGTTTAAGAATTGCGTCAGCGTCAACGCGCCGTCGTCGTACTCGGCCTTGGCGGCGAGGACGTCGGCTTTTGCGGCGTCGAAATTCTTCTCGCGATTGTCGATCGCCTTAAGATACGCGTCCAGATACGTTTTTAAGTTGCGAGCGTGACCGTCGTAACGATCCTGCGCGGCTTGAACCCAATCGTCAAACCAATCCTGCCAATTGGCGCGTTCGGAATCATAGTTCGGATTCGTAACGGTCAGCGAAAATTCTTGTTCCTCGGAACCGCCGTAATTCGTCGAGTCGCCGTCTTTTCCAACGACCGTCTTGGCCATGACGGCAATCGTCAGCGTTTCCGACTCGATTCGGTTGGAAGAAAAGTAATTTTCCGGAACTTCCCAGGAAATCGCGCCGGTCGAAGAATCGATCGTCATTCCCTCGGGGGCGCCGTCGGTCAGCGAGTATTCGACGGCGTAAGAGATCGTCTCGCCTTCCGCCGTTTCTTTGGACGCCGTCGCGACGACGGTTAAATTAAAGGTTGCGCCGGCGACGACGCTCTGAGCGGCGATCGTTTCAAAAACGGGCTTGACAATTTCTTCGACGTTTGAGCCGGAATTCGCGACGAGGAGTTCAAACGTCTTTTCAGTCGAAAGACCGTTTCTGTAGGTTTCGTCCTCCTGCAAATACTGTTCGGTCGCCTTGATTTTAAAGGCGAACGTCTGCGCCTCGACGTCCGACGCGAGATAATCGTCCGGAATCGCCCAG
This sequence comes from uncultured Planctomycetales bacterium, assembly GCA_947305735.1. Classification (GTDB taxonomy): domain Bacteria; phylum Planctomycetota; class Planctomycetia; order Pirellulales; family Thermoguttaceae; genus RUG369. Next base: position 82,564 of record CAMZEO010000001.1, read on the forward strand.
GAAATAACGCCCGTCGCGGGATCAAAATTAAACTCCTCGGGATAACCGGTTCCAACGAGCTCGTAAACGATCCTATCCGCTTCGCCTTCGGGGTCGACGGCTGAAATCGTAGCCGTATAGGTCGTTCCCGTCGCGGCGGTGAAAGGCGTAAGATCCGCGAATCTCGGAGCCGTGTCGACGTGATTCGGATTATTAACCTTCAGAACAAACGACGTCGGAGCCGAGCCGCCATAATCGACGGTTTGCGAGGTCTCGTCAAGGATCGTCGTCGCTTTCAATCGAATCGTAAAGGTCTCCGATTCTTCGTTTTCAGAGAATAAGTCGGCGGGAACATCCCAGGAAATAACGCCCGCGCGGTCGTCTATTGTCATACCGTCGGGATACAGTCCGTCGAGTTCGTAACAGACTTGATACTCTTTGGTTTCGTCGCCAGCGTCGCCGCCAATACTGCTCCCGGAACCGGGAAGCGCGCCTTCGGCGGTCGCGCTGACGGACAGCGTAAACGTTTGACCGGCAAAAACTTCTTGCGCCAGAATCGGATTCCAAATCGGCGTTATCGACCCCTCGGCGTCAAAAGCTTCGTCGTTGCGAACGACGATTTCAAAGGTCTTTTCGGCCGACAAGCCGGGTTCGTAAGACTCGCCGATTAAGTATTGTTCGGTCGCCCTGACTTTAACGTTCATAACGCGGTAAGCGACCGACGACGCAAGATAATCGGCGGGAATCGTCCAACGCAACGCGCCGGTCGTCGAATTGAAGTCAAGATCGTCGGGATAGTCTCCGACCAATTCCAGATCGATCCGATCCGCAAGCCTGTTGGGATCGGTCGCGGAAATCGTCGCTTCAAAGACTCCGCCGGGCGCCGTCTCCGTATTCTCAATCTCGGCGAATTCGGGCGCGTAGTCGACGTAATCAGGATTCTCGATCGTCAAAGTAAAGGACTGAGTCGACGAAGCGCCGTAATTGGTTCCCGTCTCGTCGGAACTGATAATCGCCGTCGCTTTAGCGGTAATAGTCCTGGGCTCCGATTTGACCGCGTCGGAACCGAAGTAGTCTGACGGGACGGACCAGGAAACGGTTCCGTCCGGACCGATCGTCATGCCCGTCGGCGCGGACGTCAATTCGTAAAGCATGCCGGTCGAGCCCTCGGCCTCGGCATGAAGTCTGACGGCAAAAGTTTCGCCGGCGCGAGTCGTTTGATTGACGACGGGCGTCCAAACGAGCTCGCCGGTTTCCTCGTTATAGTTCGAATTGACAATCGTAAGCGCGACGGTCTTCTCGGTTGAAGCGCCGTCGATAACCGAGCCGTCGGACTGTTCGAGTCGCGAGGTCGCGCGAACGGTCACATCGACCTGTCGCTCTCGAATATTCTCGTTGGAAATATAGTTCGCGGGAACGTCCCAAGTCAAATTTCCGTCAGAATCGATCGTCATGCCCGAAGGCTGGAACGCGCCGACAATCTCGTATCTCATGCCGACCGGTTCCGCGCTCGGAACATAAGCGGAAACAGTCGCTCTGAGCTCACTACCCGTTTCGACGGAAAGCGACGCGACAGGATTGAAAATCGGGACGAAACCGACGTTCAGCGTCAGAGTCGACGACGCCTTGACGCCAAGCGCGTCGGTCGCGTTGACTTCGACGTAATAAACGCCGCAATCGTCGTCCGTCGCGCCGCTCCAGCTGAAAACGCCTCCGTCGGTAAGCGAAATGAAACGCGGTCCCGCGCTGGGATTCGCCAATGAAAACTTGACGTCGGAACGTTCGACCCCGTATTCGTCCGACTTATTCGTGTTAAGCTGAATCATGCCCTGGTCGCCGACGTTGATATCGATCGTCTTTTCGGACTGGAGAAAACTCAGGGGGGTCGAGTCGACCATAAAGTCGATCAGAACCGGCTCGCTGTACGCGTTGGTCGAAACGTATTCTCGCGCGCGCAACGAATGCATGCCGTCTGAAAGAGCCTGGTAGTCTTTGAGGGAAAGCGTCAGGACGTAAGAATCGATCCGCGTGTTTAGGTCGTAAGTATGACTCTTCACGGTGTAAGCGTATTCCTCGTTGTCGATGCAAATTTCAATCTGCGGCCGGGTCGAGACGCCGGGATCCGATCCAAAGAACGAAACCGCGACGTCAAGCGGGGAATCGGCAAGATTGCTCGAAATGATCTTTACGCCCCCGTCAAGGTCGCCGACCTTCGTCGCGTCGGAACTCAACAGAACGACGGTCGGCGTCGACGGTTTAATAGAGAACGACTGCTCGACGTCCGTCGTCAGAGAGCCCCCGATAAGAGACGCCGTGATCGTCAGCGAAGTGGACAGTCCGCCCGCGGCAGTCGACACGAGGCTGAAATTCGCCAGTTTCGGATCGACCGTATCAATCGTATACCCGTCCGGCTCGGAAGCGGGAGCGATCTGGTATTGAATCTCGTAACCGCCATAATTGGTGGGAAGACTCACGTCGACTCTTTCTCCGGCGGCTATTTCAAAGTTATAGTTAGCCAGCGCTTCGGAGACGTACCGAGTCAACCCTTCTTGACCGACGTAGACGGTCGTTTCGTTGAACTTCAGCGCGTCGTCGGCAAGGTTAGACGAGAAAGAGATCGTCGTCTTGCCCGACGCGTTTTCGTCGGCGACGATTCGCAACGCGCTATGCGTCTGATCGTCGGCGCCCAGAACGCGCATATTGGAAATTTTATACGTGTCGACGGGGAAGTTTTGAACCGTCGTTCCATACGTCGGGTGCGTGATCGTCTGAGTCGCGGCGTTTTCCATCGCGTCGATTGTTTCGTAACCGCTGACGACGTAACCGAACACGTTATAGCCGCCGTCAAGCCATTCGGCGGGCTCAAACGTAATGTAGAACTGGGCGTTGCTGGTGTTGTAAATTCCGGATCCGGGCTTGTTCGCGTTCGCGAACGCGACGATTCCGCGAGAACTGTGAGTCAGGACGTCGGAATATTCGTCGTCAACCGAGCCAAGATCGGAACCTTCGCGCCCGTATCCGTCGCTCGAGCCGCCCTGGAACATAAAGCCGGGAATAATGCGGTGGAACGTCAACCCGTTATAATACCCTTCGTTGCACAGCTGAATGAAACGCGAGCTGGAATTGGGTGCCTCGCCGTCGGATTCGAAAAGCTGGATGACAATTTCTCCGAGAGAAGAAACGGCTCCGTTCGTCGACGTCTTCATAATCGTAAACGCGACTTGAGACCCCTCGATGAAAGAAGTCGTCAACCCGGCGACGGTACTTTCGTCGACGGAGCTGTTCGGCTTGCCTTCGTAAGCGTAATGGTAAGAATTGGGATCCGCGATCGTTATGACTTCGGGGAGCGCCCCGTAAAGAGAGGCCGCGTCGAGCATTTGGCGGTCTTCCAACGCTTCAAACAAGCGACGGCGACGCGTTTCGTTCATCGTCTTGCGACGGCGCTCCTCGCGAGCCTTCTTGCGAAGAGATTTGCCGGATAAAACTCGATTGATTGTCGAAGAAATACTCATTTTTCAATTCCTTCCGCGCGATGGTTCAGACCCCTTGCGTTCGCGACGCTATGTCGACTCTCGCCAATAAAATATGGAAACTTTGCAAAACGATATATGCCGCGCGCGTCGCTTTTGTTCCAAAAGTTTCCCGCTTTTAACTATTCTAACGCATTTACCAACCGTTTCAACACAAATGACCGATAGATTCCAAAAATTTAGCAAACACGTTCCTACAAATCGGCTCTCGCCGCCTCATTAGACGACGCAAAGTCAGTAAAGTTTCACGCGCAAATTTCCCGAATCTTACGTATTTTACAGCAGTTACAAAATAGTAAAAATAGGCAAATTATTATTTACTATTCGACCGCCCCCGGAAAAAACTTCTCAGAAAAGATTCAAAATGCAAAAAACTCTTGAAAAAAGTGACAAAATAGGATAAAATACGCGAGAAACGCGTCTAACCCGCATACGCGAGGACGGCGGCGCGTTCTCGTCGGAGAACTAAACTTGGAGTACGAGAAGCCAAGATGCTTGAGCTTAGAAATTTAAAAAAATCATATAAAGAGCCCGACGGAGGCGAACTTCCGATTCTGGACGTTCCGCGTTGGAGCGTCGACGCAGGCGAACAGGTCGTCGTCGTCGGACCGAGCGGTTGCGGTAAAACGACGTTGCTTCATATCATCGCGGGCATTTTGCGTCCGACGTCCGGGCAAGTCCTTATCGACGGTTGGAACACCGCCATTTTGAACGAATCGGAACGAGATCAATTCCGCGCTCGCCGCATCGGGTACGTTTTTCAAACGTTCAATCTTCTTCCCGGATTTACGGCGCTCGAAAACGTGCAGCTCGGCATGGCGTTCGCGGGACGCGGACACGATCGCAAGCGCGCGATTTCGCTGCTCGAGCGCGTCGGGCTAGGTCATCGACTCCACCACAAGCCGGGTCAAATGAGCGTCGGCGAACAGCAGCGCGTCTCGGTCGCGCGAGCGCTTGCCAACAAGCCGAAACTTGTGCTCGCGGACGAACCGACCGCCAACGTCGACGTCGGCAATCAGCAACTGGTTGTCGACATGTTGCGCAATACGTGCCGCGACGAAAACGTCGCGCTCATTTTGGTGACGCACTCGCCCGCCGTCGCCGATCAATTTGAACGCGTCGACCTGCTCACCGACGTCAACCTCGTCGCCAAACAGAAGCTCGAAGAGCAAGATCGCGACGTTCTCCAGGGCTGATCGACAAATACGACAAACGACGAGGACAGTCGCTCGATGCGAGCGTTACGCCTTCGTCGTTTTCAATTTAGCCGCGTCTTTTCAATCATTTTCGCCGCAATTCTCCGGCGGCGCGCCAGGGCGATCGCGGATTTGCCCGCCGCGAGAATCGCGGCGTTATTTCTTACTAAAAGTCTCTATCTCACGCTGAAGCAAGCGATAGACGTTGGCGATCAGATATCCGTCCGCAATCGCGTGGTTAAGGCGAACGCTCACGGGCATAGTCAATCTTCCGTTTTCCTCGCGATATTTTCCCCAATTAACGATGGGCGCAAAATACAAATAGCCGTCCGGCAACTCAACGTTCAGCGAATCATAGGAAATCCAGGGAATACAGGACGCGTCGAACCAATTAGGGTGATTCGCCGAGTCTAGACCGTATTCCCGCGTCTTTTTGGCTCTTTCCAAATCTTGGAAGGCGGCGGCGTAGAACGCGTCGTAAACCTCGCGATATTCCGTGTAAACGACGGTGAACGTTTCCGTGTCTTCGTGAAAAACGTACTGAGCGGGATTGACGACGTCGTAGCAAATCAACTCTTCAGTTTCCCAACGATAGCCCATTTTATAATCGTCGCGCGAGTTCAACGCTTTTGAAAGAACATACAGAAAGTTGAGATAGAACTTTGTTTTCGTCTTTTTGGAATACTCGACAAGCCCCGTCGCGTCAATCCGGGCGGTCATCGACGTCGAGCATTTGCAATCTTCGGAAAAATGCCGGAAGACGCCCTTCCGATAGTAAGATTCTTTATCAATAATCTTGTAGTTCATGAAGATATGAAAAAAACGAACGGGGAGCGTTTTCAGGAATGTTCGGAGACGCGTTCAAGGGAAAACGAATATCTCGAACGACGAGGAACACGCTTATCCGACGACGCAATCTTCGGCGTCAACGCGCGAGACGACAGTTTTCGCCATTCTTGCAATCGTTGACTTTCCCGTCCGGTTCGGGAAACGCGATAACTTCCGGTTGAAACGTCTTACTTCTCAAACCTTCTCAGTCCGTCGGGATATTCAATCCGCGCCTCCCTTTATAATCGCAACCGGCGAACGGGCAAACTTTTGCGCGTCTGATTTCATGATCGATTCGCGTCGATTTTTTGAAGAGTCTCGTCAATTCTTCGACGAGCGTCACTCAGACGTAATCAATTCGTTTTTTCCTCAGCCGTAGTCTCCGTCTCCCCTTCGCGAAATCAACCGCGTTAAAAACGCCGCGTTCATCGTAGCGCGACGAGAAACAGCGAGAGTCGTAATTTCCAGCGTCAAGGAATTACGGCTCTATGCTCAACCGGTCGCGCAAGCGCGGAGACGCCGACGCTCGACGGCGTTTCAACATGGGCTGTGTTGGATTCGAACCAGCGACCTTCTGGGTGTAAACCAGACGCTCTAACCAAACTGAGCTAACAGCCCGACGCGCTTATTCTAGCAAGAGAGCGCTTTCTGTCAAGTTGAAAAAATTTGTTGCAACGCGTTGAAAAAATGATATAATTCGGCGCGAAACGTCCACTTTTTACAAGGAAGAGCCAATGACGACGATATTCGCCGACTCGTACGAACCGGATCAATTCGCGCTGGCGCTCGCGGCGGTTGTCGTCTCTTTCGCCGCGTGGCAATTCAGAGTTCAGTTCGACAAGGTTCGTCGACCGGGCGTCTACTTCGGGAAAGAAACGAGCCGCGAACAAAAATTTTTGACGCGTCAAGCGAAACGGCGCGTCCAACTCGCGTGCCTTGCGGGAATATTCGGAGCGCTTATGGTCGCCGGTCTTCTCCTGCCCTACGAACGCCATCCCAAGTCATGGGGAATCGTCTGGATGACGGCGCTGTTTTTTTTAGGCTGGACGGGTTGTCTCGCGCTCGTCGACTTCTTTTCCATCAAGTTGCATTACGGCGCCGAGCTCGATCGTCAACGCGCCGAAAAACTCGCGCTCGACTACAAAATGAAGAAAATGCGCGAGCGGAATCTTCAAAATCCTGAAAAAACGCGCCATGGCGAAACGGACTCGGCGAACGACGCGCGATAATCGTCGAACTGACTCTTCCGCACTGACCCGTAGTAGAACGCGATGACCGCCATTCCTCAGAACTTTTTATTTCGGCTTCGATTTCCCGTCAAGCGAGTCTCGCAAGACGTTCTCGACGCCCCGATTGCGCCGGAAGCGCTCGATTCGTCCTATAGCGTCCCGTTTTGGTCTCTATACGATCTTCCCGACGGGTTCGACAAACGCTCGGGAGAGCCCGGATTGTTGCGCGCGAAAAATCCGAAAATCGAAAACCTGTTCGATTTCCGACTCGGCTGGGCTAAAGAAGGGCTCTTCTTCACCGTCGCGGTCGACGGTAAGAAAACGCAACCTTTCTGGACGCATTCGGAGCTTAGCTCCGCCGACTGCGCGAGGCTGTGTATCGACGCGCGCGACGTCAAAGACTTGCGTCGCGGCACGAAGTACTGTCATAAGTTCCTTTTTTATCCTTTTGTGGGCGAATCGGCGAACGCCGCCGCCCCAATGGCGCAATGGGCGCCGGTCAATCGAGCGAAAGCGTCCCCTCGAGCCGTCGACGTCGCCGATTTTAAAATAGCCGCGCGCGCTCGAAAAGGCGGCTACGTCTTTTCCGCGTTTATTCCGGGTTCGTCCATTACCGGATACGACGTCGACGAGTTCAACCGTCTGGGGCTTCACTACGTCGTTCGCGATTCGCAGTATGGAGCGTTCGTGCTTCAACACGCCGACCCGGTTCCTTGCGAAGACGACCCGAGTTTGTGGGCGTCCTTCGTCCTGGAAGAATAGGCGCGTCCCAACCTCTTGAAAACAATTGGTCGACAACGATTTTCCTCTAAAAGAACAGGATAACGCCCATGAGCAATATCGCCGAGCAAGACGTTCAGAACGTCGTCCGAAAACACGCCGAAGAAGATTTCGCCGACGAATTAGCGGCCTTAGTTGAAGAAGATTCCGGATATAAGCCGTCGGCGTGGAAGCTTTCGCCAAAATCGGTTAAGCTTTTCATTCTCGGCGGCAAAACGCCTAAGGGAAAAGCAATCTCGCAAAAGTATTTCGGGCCGGAACGTCTGATCGATCTGTCGATCGCGACGCTCGCGACCGACAGGGCGCTCCTTCTTTACGGCATGCCGGGCACGGGCAAATCATGGCTTAGCGAACTGCTCGCGACGGCGGTCAGCGGCAAATCGACGCTTCTCGTTCAGGGAACGGCCGGAACCGAAGAAACGTCGCTCCGATACGGCTGGAATTACGCTAAACTCATCGGCGGCGGCTATACGCGCGACGCGCTCGTCGAGAGTCCGATTACGCGCGGAATGAGAGAAGGAAGCGTCGTTCGCGTCGAAGAGCTCACGCGCATGCCGAGCGACGTTCAAGACGCGCTCATTACGATCCTCTCGGAAAAAACGACGCCTATTCCGGAACTAGCGACGGAAATACAGGCGCGAAAGGGATTCAACGTTATCGCCACGGCCAACGACCGAGACCGCGGCGTCAACGAATTGTCCAAGGCGCTTGAACGTCGATTTTCGTTCGTCGTTCTGCCGCCCCCCAACTCGCTCGAGGAAGAAGTCAAAATCGTCGCGACGCGCGTCGAGAAACTCGGCAGGGCGTTGGAAGCGCCTCCCGTCGACGCGGCGATTGATGAAATAAGACGCGTCGTCACAATCTTTAGAGAACTACGAGAAGGTCAAACGATCGACGGCAAAACGTCGCTCAAACAACCAAGTTCGACGCTGTCTCCGGGCGAAGCGATTTCGGTCGTCAACAGCGGCGTCGCTATGTCGGGCTATTTCGGAACCGGCAAGTTGCGCGCCGAAGATATCGCGTCGAGCGTCGTCGGCGCGGTCGTCAAAGAGGAAACCGACAAAACGGTCTGGAGCGAATACGTCGACGCCGTCGTCAAAAAACGCTGGGAGGATATGTACAAGGCGTTCAAAGACGTCGAATAAATCGTCGGCGGGGCGGCGCGAATCGCGTTTTACTTGCCCGTCGGAAAGAAGTCGCCGAGGTCGGTTATGTCGATCAGTCCGAGCGGCTTGCCATGACGGTCGACGATCGGTAGTTCGCTGATCTTCCTCGCGGACATGAGAGCGACCGCGTCTTTCATAAGAACGCCAGATTCCGCGACCGTCGGCGTTTTCGTCATGACGTCGCGCATCGGCTTGTCAAAGGCGTTTTCGCCGCGCGTTTCAAACAGTTTCGCCAAATCGGAATCGGTGAAGACGCCCGAAAGCGTTCCGCGTTCGTTCGTCAAAAGGATCGCGCCGGAACGTCGACCCGGCTTGCGGCACGAAGTGAAAACGTCGCGAACCGTCGCGGAATCGTCGGCGCAACGGCACTGATCGACGGGACGCATGCAATCGTCGACGCGGCTGAGCTGGCGCCCGAGCGAACCGCCCGGATGAAACCGAGCGAAATCCTCCGAACGAAATCCTTTTTCGCGACTGACCGCCAGCGCGAGCGCGTCTCCGACGGCCAACATTGCGGCGGCGCTCGAACTCGGCGCGAGACGAAGAGCGTCCGCTTCTTCTATTTTGCCGATTTCCAACACGGCGGTCGACGCGCGTCCAAGAGAGCTGACGCGACTTGACACGATCGATATGATAGGAACGTTCCGCGAAGAAATCGGCGCCAACACGCGTTTAATTTCTTCCGTTTCGCCGCTGTAAGAAAGCGCCAAAACGACGTCGCCGGGACGTATGGCTCCCAAGTCTCCGTGAAACGCCTCGCCGGGATGAAGGAAATGACTCGGCGCGCCCGTCGACGACAATGTCGCCGACAATTTCCGTCCGATAAGCCCGGCCTTGCCCATACCGGTGACAACCACGTATCCCCGACAACTCGCGATCATGTCGAGCGCGACGCAAAAATCGTCGTCCAACCGGTCGAGTTGCGCGAGGATGGCGTCGCTTTCGGAACGCAGCACGCTCCTGGCGAACTCGAGCGCGTCCTCGTCCCTCCGAGACCGAGCGCGCGTCGACGGCGCCAGCGCGAGCGAGCCTTCGACGCGCGACTCCGCGTCGTAAGAAGAATTCGTAAAATCGACGATTTTCAGAACGGATTTCGACATAGTTGCGACTCCTGCCAGGCGGATACATTCGAAGGAATCGTACTGAAAAAAAAGAAACCGCGCAAGGCGGATTTGTTTGACTTGCTCTCGTCGGACGCGTATAATCTCAAAGGCGACGGGCGCCGAATCGCGCGCTCGCGTTTCAACCGCATTGACAGAATCGATAAACGGCGTTCTTATGCAACTAACCACCGAACAAGTAGACGCGCTGGCGCCGGACTCGGCGTCGATTACCGCCGGTCGCAAACTAGCCTCGTCGACGTGGAGCCTTTTCGGAGTTTCCGAGCGCGCGCTCTGGGGAGAAATCTACGGAAGCGGCAAATCGCCGTATCAAACGATCGTCGACTTGCGCTCGATCGCGTACAAATGCTCCTGTCCCAGCCGCAAGATCCCGTGCAAACACGCGCTCGGTCTCTTGTACCGTTCGGTCGAAAAGCGCGGCGGCGACGTCGAGCCCGACTGGGTTGTCGAGTGGCTTGAAGCGCGCGCCGATCGCGAAAAAAAGGCGCAAGCGAAGGCGTCCGAGACGAAGAACAAAAAGCCGTCGAAGACGTCCGAGAAAACGGCGGAAAAACGCAAGGAACTCGTCGCCGACGGGTTGGAACAACTCAAAACGTGGCTCTCGGACTCCATACGCGTCGGCGTCGATTCGCTTGATCCCAACGAGTTTTGGAAGATTTCCAAGCGTATGATCGACGCGAAGGCGCCGGGCGTCGCCGCGATGCTGACGAGTTGCGCGGAAGGCTCGAAGAAAGCGGAAGATTGGCGCGAAAGACTCCTTGGCAAACTCGGAAAGATCGCGCTTCTAATCGAAGCTTACGGAAGAATCGACCAGGCGTCCGAAGATTTCGCGAACGAACTGCGTCAAACGATCGGCTGGACGATCCCGCAAGCGGACATTCTTGAATCGGGAGAACGCGTCGTCGACAAATGGATTTCCGTCGGACAATTCTCGCCGCCCAAAAAGATTGGCGACCGAGTCTCGTCGAAGCGTTCATGGTTCTTTGGCGTCGAGTCGCGACGCTTCGCGCTCTTTATGCAATATTCCGCCGGACGGCAGGAAGAAATTCTCAAAGATTATCCCGAAGGGTTCGCGCGACTCGAGTCGGCGGCGCGATTCTATCCCGGCGTCGTCGGGACGCGCGCGTTGTGGGAGCCTCTGGAAAACTTCGACTTCACCCCCGAACAAATCGCGCTTCCTAAAGGCGCGACGATCTCGATCTCGGAAATGTTCGGTCGCTACGCGCTGGCTCTCGCGACGTATCCCTGGACGCAGTATATACCGGTCTTTCTTGCCGGAGTCGTCGTCCGTCCCCCCGCGAAAGGCGGTCAAACGAAGTCGGAAGATTCCATGCGCGTCGTCGATCAAAAGGGACGAGGGCTACCCGCGGTCTTCGATTCCGTCGCCGCTCGCTGGGACGCGGTCGCCGCGACCGCCGCGAAACCGCTCGATCTGTTTGGAGAATGGGACGGACAAACCTTGAGACCTATCTCGATGTGGCTTGACGGAAAACTCGTCCGTTCGCTCTGCGTCCGGATGTGACGCGAAAGGATTGTTATGGATTCCAACATTATCAAACAGGCGGTCTTGGGAACGCCCGACGCATGGACGCTTCTGTTGAAAGCGGGCGCGGAATCGCTCCTCGACGACGTCAGATTTGAACCGGAGCAAGCGGAACTGACCGCCGACGACTTTTGCAAGGAAGAGGACGCGGAGGCGTTCTCCAAAAGCGAAATGGATTTGACGTTCGATCTTCTCCGATATTCGGGAAACTCGTATCCTTGCGTCGCGTTGCTGGCGCGGCAAAACAAGCGAATACCCGACGAACGCGTCGTTCGTTTTATGTTTGAAACGCGCGATTTTGCGCATGGAAGTCGAGCGTCCGATCGCGCGACGCGTTCGACGTATTGGAATTACGCTCGATTGTGCGGGTCCGTCGGTCGTTGGCTTGCCGGATTCGACGCGTTTCGACAAGATCTGTCCCTCAATCTTCCCGTTCTTTTCAATTTGGAATCGATCGATCCCGAAGCGGCGAAAGACGAGGCGCTTCGTTTGTGGCAAAGCGACAAATCCGCCAAAGACCGCGCCGAGGCGCTCAAGGCGTTGCGCCGACTCGCTCCCGACGAAGCGCGCGAAGCGCTCGACGGCGTCTTTACGATGGAAAAACCGGGCGCGAGAGCGGCGTTTCTTGACGCGATGACCGTCAACCTTGGCGAAAGCGACGCGCCGTTTTTGGAAAAAGCGCTCGACGATAAAAGCGCGGATTGTAAAAAAACGGCGCTTCTCCTCCTGTGCAAAATTCCAACGACGACTTACGCGACGGCTATGCGGAAACGCGCGGAAATCGTCGCGTCCGGTAATGTCCCGGCTTACGACGCCGACTGTAAAATCGCGCGGTTTCCCGAAGAAGACCAAAAACTGGCGTTTTCCGTCGTTCAAGCGGTTCCGTTAAAAAGTTGGACGGAAAAGCTCCGTCTAACGCCCAGACAACTGGTCGAACGTTATCCGTTCGGACCGCAAACGGAAGCTCTCTATTTCGGATGGGCCCAATCGTTCCTCAACGACGTCTACGACAAGAGTCGCAAAATGGAACTTGACGATCCGCAGGTCGTTCTCGACGCGTATCCATGCGCGTTCGAGTGGCTCGACGTCTTTTTCGATTTCTGGGAAAAGTTCGACGGGTTGAGCGCGAAAGAACGAGTCAGGCTGGAAAAAAACGTTCCGCCGAATTTTATCGTCAACTGGAAACTATCGCTGACGTTTTGCGACCCGCATACTGTCAGTAAACGAAAATTGATTGCAAAAACGGGGTTCAAAAGCGATTTAGGGGGAGCGTTGGGAATCGATTGCGAACCCAGACCGTTCTCCGAAGAATTCATGCGCGCTTACATGGATCGGCTCGCGCGAAAAAACAAGCTCTCGTATTACGACGCGGCGCTCTTTCCTCCCCCGCTGATTTATTTCGAGCCACGATGGAGAAAAGAGGTGGTTCAAGCGGCGAGCGATCCACGGTTGCAACAGTATTTCCCGCAAATACCCGCCATGTACGACGCCGCGGAACATTTCGTCGCCCGCTTTGGAGAATATAGCGATCCTCCCTTAAAAAGACCCGCCGACGCTTGACGGTCAATCGTCTGAAGCCCGATTAAACAGACTCGGAAAAATATGTTGAAAATATTCGGCGTTCGCCACCATGGAATCGGATGTTCGCGCGCTCTTGTCGCGGGGCTCCTCGAATACAAGCCCGACTTGATACTCCTCGAAGGACCGCTGGAAGCGGAAAGCGTTCTTAATTTCGCCGCCGACCCGGAAACGGTTCCGCCGGTCGCCGCGTTAATTTACGCGGTCGACGATCCGTCTTACGCCGCGTTTTACCCGTTCGCGTCCTTCTCGCCCGAATGGATAACGTTGCGTTACGCCGCCGCCGCGAACGCGCCCGTCAAAATGTTCGACCTCCCCTGCTCTGTTTCTTTCGCGCTCGAAAAAGCAAGACGAGAAGAAATTGAAAACGGAGAGAAAGAGAGCGAAGACTCCGATTCCGACAAAAACGACGAGTTGAAAACGCCTAAAACGATCGCTCGACAGCTTGTCGACGATCCGTTGGGAACGATGGCTCGAGTCGCCGGCGTTGAAAATTTCTCCGAGTGGGAAGAACGGGCGATCGAGCAGTCCGCAGCGCCGGACAATCTTTTCCCCGAACTGATTGAAATGTGCGCCGTCGCTCGCTCGATCGTCCAAAAAGACGAAACGATTAAACGCTCTTATGAAGAAGCGTTGCGCGAAGCGACGATGCGCCGTCGCGTTCGCGAAGCGCTCAAAAGCGGAGCCGAACGCGTCGCGATCGTCTGCGGCGCGTGGCACGCGCCCGTTCTCGACCTGGAGAACAAAGAACGCAAAGAATTAATACCCGCGAAAAAAGAAGACGACGCGCTCCTCTCAAAGCTGCCCAAAGTCAAAACGACCGCGACGTGGATTCCATGGACGCATCAGCGTATCGTTCGAGGAAGCGGGTACGGCGCCGCGATCGAATCGCCCGGCTGGTTCGAGTCGCTGTGGACGGAGTCGAAAGAAAAGGCGCTCCTTGACGAATTTTGCGGCGCGAAGTCCGCGGACGTTCCGAAACGGACCGCGACGTCGAGCGCGATCGTTCGCTGGGCGACGCGCGCCGCGCGCTGTCTGCGCGAAAACGGATTCGAAACGCTCTCGACCGCGGAAGCGATCGACGCCGCGCGTGTCGCCGACTCGCTCGCCGCGCTGCGCGGACGCGCCGTTCCCAACGTCGACGACGCGCGCGACGCGGTTTTCTGCGTCTTCGGGCGTTGTCGCAAAGAAATTCTCGCCGTCGTTCGCGAACAGTTGGAAATCGGAGTCAATCTTGGAAGCGTCCCCGCGTCCGCGCCGACCGTGCCGCTCGAGCGCGACGTCGAGCTCCAAATTAAAAAGCTGCGCCTTAAAAAAACGACGCTTGAAACGCTCGTTAAACTCGACCTCCGCGAGGAGTCGGGCAAAAAGAAAAGCGCGTTCTTTTACCGATTGGATTTAATCGGCGTTCCCTGGGCGACGCCCGCCGAGGACGACGTCAACGCGGCGGGCACGTTCCGAGAATGTTGGAAATTGCGTTGGGATCCGGAATACGTCGTCAGGCTCGTCGAAGCGAGCCGACTCGGTTCGACCGTCTACGACGCGGCCTCGAGCGCCGTCGTCGAGGCGCTCGACAAACTCGAGGGGATAGGTTCCATACTCGACTTGTTCGAACGCGCGTTGCGAGCGGAAATCGCGAATAGCTCCGTCGACGCGCTCTACATGCGGATCGAACGGGACGCGGCGCTAACTTACGACGTCGACGAACTATTCGCGGCGATTCCTCCGCTCGTTCGGCTTCTGCGCTACGGCGACGCGCGAAAAAGCGACGTCTCGCGTCTCGGAGCGTTGTTTGACTCGCTCTTTCTGAGATTGCTTCTGGCGCTTCCCGGCGCGTGCGAACGGCTCGACGCAGACGCGGCGCGCAAACGCGCGAACGACGTCGACGAACTGACGCGCGCGCTCGTGGCGCTCAACGACTCCGAACAACTTCAAGAGCTTTTCGACGTCTTTCGCAAGATCGTCGACGATCCGAACGCGGCGCGCGGAGTCGTCGGCAAGCTTACGCGAATTTTATTTGAACACAACGTTTACGATTCCGACGCGCTTGTCGATAAATTCGGATTCTTCGTTTCCAGAACGGTCGACGCGCCCGACGTCGCGCGATGGCTTGAAAGTTTCCTGTCGGGTTCGGGTCAAACGCTTCTTTGGCTCGAAGCGATCTGGAAAACGTTCGACCGCTGGCTTGCCTCGATCGAACCGGACGCCTTTGAAGAGTTGACGCCCCTTCTGCGCCGCTCGTTCGCGGATTTTAGCGCTCCTGAAAAGAAACAAATGGGCAAAATCGTCGCCAGGCTGAAATTGACCGACGAACCTTTGGAACCGGAATCTAAAACGACGGCGAAAGACGCGACGGCAAGTCAAAACGGTTCGACGGCGCGAGAAAACGACCTGGGATCGGTTCTTTATCCCGTCTTATCGTTCATTTTGGGACTCGACGAAAACGACGCGCGCGAACAAGCGGATCATGGCGTCTTGTCGTTCTTATCCGGAAACAACGGAGACAACCGATGACGAAAGAAATGCGTGTCGACGAAGAAGAACGACTCCGGCGTTGGCGTCTGATCCTCGGCAAGAACGCCGAAGAATCGACCTGTTCTCTATCCGGAGTTTCCTCAAAAATCGACGCCGTCCTCCAAGCTCTTTACGAGGACGGAGGTTCGCGCCGGGGCGGTCTTGGCGCGTCTCAGCCTACCGTTCAACGCTGGCTCGGCGATATTCGAACGTACTTTCCCAAATCGGTCGTTCGCGTTATGCAACGCGACGCGCTCGAGCGGCTCCGCTTGACGTCGATGCTCGCGGAGCCGGAAATCCTCGAAACCCTCGAAGTCGACGTTAATCTCGTCGCGACGTTGCTGACGCTCTCGAACGTCATTCCCGAACGAACCAAAGAAACGGCGCGCGCGGTCGTTCGCAAACTTGTCGATCAGCTTCTCAAACGTCTGAAAACCAACACGATCAGTTCCGTTCAAGGGGTTCTGAATCGATCCGCGCGTTCAAATCGTCCGAGAATGAACGAATTGGATTTCAAACGCACGATCAAATTAAACCTGCAGCATTGGGACAAAGAGAGGCAAACGCTTTTCGCCGACCGATTCGTCGGATACGGACGCAAACGCCGTTCGTTGCGCGACGTCGTATTATGCGTCGATCAAAGCGGTTCGATGGGACGCTCGGTCGTCTACTCGTCGATCTTCGCCGCCGTTTTGGGATCGATGCCCGCTCTTTCGACCAGGCTGATTCTCTTCGATACGTCGGTCGTCGATCTGACGGAAAAAGTCTCCGATCCCGTCGACGTTCTTTTTGGCGCGCAGTTGGGGGGAGGCACCGACATATCCCCCGCGCTCGCCTACGCGCGATCGACGATTACCAGTCCGAGCAAGACGATCTTCGTCCTTATTTCCGACCTTGAAGACGGGGGAAACTTCGACAAGGCGCTGAAAATCGCTTACGACATGGTCTCCTCGGGCGTCAATTGCATTTGCCTCCTCGCGCTCGACGACGAAGGCAAGCCGAGCTACGACGCCGGAAACGCTATGAAACTAGCGTCGCTCGGCGTTCCGACGTTCGCTTGCGCGCCCGACCTCTTCCCCGATATGCTCGCCGAGGCGATCAACAAACGCGACGTCGGTCAATGGGCAAGCCGCAACGGAATGCCCGCGATCGCGCCTGCGGATCGCGCGGATCAGCCGTAACGCAACCGCGACGGTTCGACTCCTGCGGTCGCGCGATAACGCGGCATACTCCAAACAACGCGCCGCCAAAACGCAACATTACCCAAACAACAAGACGCCGGAATCCATAATCGAGCCGTCCGCGTTGACGCCGTTAAGAACGACCGTTCCCTCCGTCGGGGAAGTAAGCGCAAACGCCTGATACGCGTCAAAGTCCGCCAGATTCCAGACTTGCGCGTAGACGTAGTCGGACGCCCCGGCGTCGTTAAACGCCGAAACGCGAAGCGTATAGGAACCGTCGAGTCCGGCGCCGGAAATCGTCGCGGAACCGGCGTTCGCGCCCGTCTGAGCGACCGGAGTCCACGTCGCGCCGCCGTCAGTCGACGCTTCGATAAGAATTTCGGCTCCGTCTTCGGAACCGCCGTCCCAGCTCGCGGTAAAGGAGCCGCTTTGCGCGTTGTAATC
Source organism: uncultured Planctomycetales bacterium (assembly GCA_947305735.1). GTDB lineage: Bacteria > Planctomycetota > Planctomycetia > Pirellulales > Thermoguttaceae > RUG369. The sequence continues at coordinate 99,653 of CAMZEO010000001.1, forward strand.
GTTCAGACGGAACGACGACGGAGCAACCGGACGATCCTGCGAAGAATCGTCGATCGACGCCGAAACGACAGTTTCCGCGCCGACGTTTCCGACCGCGTCGACGGGAATCATTTTGAAGACGTAATCAACGTAATCGTCGATTTTATCGAACGTCGCGCTCGACGCGTCGGTGGAAATCCAATGCTCGAACGTCAGACCGCCGTCGACCGAATAGTACAGATTATACCACTCGATACCCGAATGTTGTCGGAACCCGTCCACGTCAACTCAAGCGCGGTTCCGTTCGTCGACGTCGTCCCGACAAACGACGCGGTCGGCGCGTCGACGTCGTAGGTGTTGACCCAGACGTTCGTGTCGATCGACTCGTTCGCGTCGTAAACGATCGTCGCCCTGGTCTCGACGCGCGTTCCGGACGTCAGCCCGTCTTTGGTCTCGATCGCTTCCGCCTGTTCCCTGAGCTTGTCGAACCCCAGTTCCTTTAAGCGTTCCTCATGGCGCTTCGCCGCTTCTTCCTCCGCTTGTCGCGCCTCTTGTTCCTTTTGTTCCGCGAGTGCTTTTTTCGGCGTCCGCGAGTTTTTCGTCGGCGGCGTTCATCGCCTGTTGATATTCCCGGCGATCGATCGCGCCTCGCCGCAACGCCTCGTTGATCTTCTCGACGTTTTCCGCGTATTCTTCGGCGGCCGTCTTTTGTTTCTTTCCGACTTCGATCAGTTCTTTGACGCCCTGAAGTTCGCCGAGAACGTTTTCCTTGTACCGATCCGTCAGTCGTTTGTTAATATCCGCGAACTCTTCCGCGTTTATCGTTCCTTCATTCAAAGCTTCCTGGAGGTCTTTTAAATTGCTCTCAGGAACTTCTTCCTGAGTTTTGGGCTTTTCGATACTTAATCCGAGTTTCGACTCGAGGTTTTTTCGTTCAGCTTCAAGAAGTTTTTGAGAAGCGGCTTCCAGCTCCTTATCAGCGGTCGTCAA
>CAMZEO010000002.1 GCA_947305735.1 uncultured Planctomycetales bacterium
CGATTAAGTCGAACGTGATTGACAAACTATGTCCCAAACCGGCGCCGGCGGCGACCGTCGAGTCTTCGGAAGGTCAAACGGAGGATCTTTTTGACTTCGAAGAACCCGAGGTCGAAGAACCCGCCGACTCCTCCGCGCGAGGAGGCGAAGACTTTGCGGAATAGTTAAAGACGATCGCGACGAATTGGTTTTGAATTTTTGCGCGGCTCGCGGGGAAGAACGCCCATCCCCGCCTAGCGCCCGATTTATTTTTCTCTATAATGAGTAGGCTGGGCGCGGCGCGAACGTTTCAAAGACGACGCGTCGGCGTTTGCGTTTCCGCGCGGTTGTTAAGGTTGCTGATAGATGGCGTTGTTTTATTTTGTCGTCGCAAGTTTTCCCTTTGCGTTGTACTTGTTGACGTTGGCGTATATTCATGGTCGAGGCGTTCCGTTTGTCGCGAGCGGTCGACGCGATTTTATCGCGCTGTGCCTTGCTCTATTCGGCGTTTTTTTTATAGGACCGGGACAACTTCTCGTCACGTGGGGCGCCGCCGCCGTCTGGGGAAAGTACGCGTGGGTTCTCATTGCCGCTCTGTGTTTTTTGGTCGTTCTTCTGATTTCGTCGAATATGCGACCGAGAATTATCGTGTATAACGCCGCGCGCGAATCGTTGAGGAAAATATTGACGACCACGGCGATTTCGCTCGACGACGAAGCGCGCTGGAGCGGTTCCGCGCTTAATATGCCCGGTTTGGGCGTTCAATTCTACCTTGACCCGAGCGGGATCGGGCGCGCCGCCGTTATCGTTAGGATCGACTCGAATCCTTCTCAGGAAGGATGGACGCGCTTCGCCAAAGAGCTGAAAAACGCCGCGAACAACGCGGAACGCGCTCGAGGTCGCGCGTTGTGCGTCGCGTTCGCGGCGCTGGGATTGGGGCTTTTGGTCGCCGACGCGTTTTGTTTCCTGCAACGTCGGGACGAGTTGCGCGACGCTCTTACGTTTTACTTGTCCGTTTGAGACGCTATGAAAGGTTTTGATCCTAAGGTTGGTTAAAATGAGCGACAATTGGCGGAGCGAATCGATCGCGTTTTCAGCGGGCACCGACGTCGGCATGCGACGTTCGAATAATCAGGATCATTATTGCGTCGAACCCGCTTCATCGCTCCGACTTTGGAACGCGCGCGGACACCTTTTTATAGTCGCCGACGGCATGGGCGCCCATGCGGCCGGCGAGCGCGCAAGCGAGTTGGCGACGAAAATCGTTTCGCAGTCATATCTCAAAAGAACCAACGAAAATCCGCCCGAGGCGCTTAAAAACGCCATTCTCGAGGCTCACGCCGTCATTAAAAAGCAAGGGGAAGTCGACCGCGCGTTTGAGAATATGGGAACTACGTGCGACGCGTTGGTTCTTTTGCCCGACCGCGGATACATAGGACACGTCGGCGACTCGCGCGTTTACCGCGTTCGCGGCGGCGTCGTCGAACAGATGACGAGAGATCACAGTCTTGTTTGGGAAGTGCGACACGATCCGTACGCTCATCCCGATTTGCGTCGCGTCGCGCATATTCCCAAAAACGTCATTACGCGTTCGCTGGGGCCTACGGAAAATTTGAACGTCGACCTCGAGGGACCCTTTGTTCTCAAACCGGGGGACGTGTTTCTGCTGTGTAGCGACGGACTATCCGGGCAGGTTTCCGACGCGGAAATCGGTCAGATTCTCGAGATTTTTCAGCCGAGCGACGCCACGGAATCTCTTGTCAACCTCGCCAATCTTCGCGGGGGACCCGACAACGTGACGGTCGTTGTCGCGCGGATTAAATCGGTTTCTAAAACCGAGAAAATCGACCAGGAAATTAAGAAGGTCGCGAAAATCTACGAAAAGCGCCCGCCGTTGAGCGCCGTCGCGTTGGCGTCGTCGATCGCGGCGTTTGTGTTTTGGGCGCTCGCCGGCGTTCTCATGTTGGTCGATTCTTCCGACGCGCCCGGTCTTATGGGCGTCAAAATTGCCTCCGCCGCGCTCGCCGCAATTTGCACGACGCTCTTCTTTATTCTCGGTCGCGCGTCCATTTTTCGCGCGCCGCGTTTGGATCAGGACGATCGGCAACTTGTCAAAGAGCCTTACGCGCGCGCTTCCGCCGCGCCGACGAAGGAGTTTCACGAGAATATTTTCGCCGTGTGCGACGAACTTTGCCGCGTGATGAAAAACGATGAAATCAACGCGAAAATTAAGCTTGAACCCGATTGTTGGAAAAAAATAGACGAGGCCAGAAGACAAGCGAAAAACGCCGCCGACAGAGGAGATTACGCAAGTTCCATCCGCGCCAACTTCAGCGTGGTCAATTACGCGATGGGGGAATATAAAAAGAACGCCCCTCCGCGGAGAAAAGGTTGATAAAATAACGTCGCGAAATTCTCGTCGACGTTCCCGCGCGGTTGACGGTTTGAGTTTTTTTTTTAAACTGTGACGCAGTTTCCCGTCGCGTCCGACTTTGGAACGTCGGCGCCGTTTCCAGACGGGAGGAACATAAACGAGAAAGATAGGCGCGCGATGTTGGCGAAAAGGGTTATTCCTTGTTTGGACGTTTGCGGAGGACGCGTCGTAAAGGGCGTCAATTTCCTTAATTTACAAGACGCCGGCGATCCCGTCGAAGTCGCGAAACGATACGAGCGCGAAGGAGCCGACGAGCTTGTCTTTCTGGACATTACCGCCAGCCATGAACAGCGCGACGTTATCGTCGACGTCGTGAGAAAAACCGCCGACGTCGTTTTCATGCCGTTGACGGTCGGCGGGGGTATTCGAACGGTCGAAGATTTCAGAAAGATCCTCAACGCGGGTTCCGACAAAGTCTCGATCAACTCCTCCGCCGTGAAGACTCCCGACCTTGTCAACGCCGCCGCCGCGCGGTTCGGCAGTCAGTGCGTCGTCGTCAATATCGACCCGAAGCGCGTCATGCGCGACGGAAAAGAGTTTTGGGAAGTCTTTATCCACGGAGGACGCGTTCCGACGGGGCTTGAAGCGGTCGCTTGGGCGCGCGAGGTTGAAGAACGCGGCGCGGGCGAGATTGTTTTAACTTCGATGGACGGCGACGGAACAAAAAACGGGTACGACCTTCCAATTTTAAAAGCGGTCGCCGAAGCCGTCCGCATACCTGTGGTGGCCAGCGGAGGCGCGGGCAAGCCGAAACATTTCGTCGAGGCGGTCGTCGAAGGAAAAGCCTCCGCCGTGTTGGCCGCGAGCGTCTTTCATTACGGTCTGTATTCGATCGCCGAAGTGAAGGAGGCGATGCGCGCCGCGGGGGTGCCCGTAAGAGTTTGATAATTAACGCGGCCTTGTCAACGAAGCCGTTAACGTCGCGCGTCGACTGAAAGTTCTCCGTCGATCGTCGCTTTGCCATAAAGGAGTCGTCTAATGTCGTCAGTCGATCTGCCCGATCGCGTGTTTAGAAAGAAAAAGGATCTTGAAATCGATCCGCTGTTCCGCGCTCTCGTCAAGCTGTCCGGTTCCGACCTTCACCTGAAGGTCGACCGTCCTCCTTACGTGCGCGTTAAGGGCGCCTTGCGCACGCTGAACCGCGGACCTATTGACGACGACGAAATGAATCGCCTCATCTTCCCCATGATGGACGAGCGCAACCGGAAAATCTATAACGACACCGGCGGCGCGGACTTCGCGCACACGTGCGTCGTCGACGGCGTTTCCTGGCGCTTCCGCGTCAACGTTCTGACGCAAATGGGGCACGTCGGGCTTGTCGCGCGCCGCATTAACAACTTTATTCCCGAATTGGAAAAACTTCACATTCCGTCGGTTCTTTACGAGTTGTGCAAGTTCAGCCAGGGGATGATTCTTCTCGCGGGCGTGACGGGGTCCGGAAAGTCGACGACCATCGCGTCCATGTTGAACTGGATCAATAAGAATTACAACAAACACATATTGACCCTCGAGGACCCGATCGAATTTATGTTCACCGAGGAAAAATGCCTGATTAATCAGCGCGAGATTGGTCAGGACGTCGTTGACTTTGAAGTCGGCATGAAACACGCCGTCCGCGAAGACCCCGACGTCATGCTCGTAGGGGAAATGCGCGACCGCGAAACGTTCGAAACCGCTATTCACGCGGCGGAAACGGGGCACTTGGTGTTCGGAACTATTCACGCGTCCACGGCTCCGTCGACTATCGGGCGTATTCTCGACCTGTTTCCCGCCAATATGCACAAGGCGATTCGATCCGCCATCGCGATGAATATGAAAGGCATCGTCGCGCAAAAATTGCTTCCGTCGATTTTACCCGGCGTCCAGCGCGTGCCTACGTGCGAAATCATGATCGTCAACAACGTTATCCGAAAGTTGATTCTCGAAGGCGAAGACGAAAAACTCGGCGACGCTATCCGTATTCAGGCGCAAGAAGGGATGCAAGACTTCACGATGTCTCTTAAGTCGCTCGTTCAGATGAAGAAAATCGACCGCGCGACCGCCTTTGAAGTCGCGCCTAATATCGAGTCCCTGAAAATGGCTCTCAAAGGCATCGAGGTCAAGGAGCCGGGTATTCTCTGAGCGGCTTGAAAAAGTTCGCGGACGAATCTTTTTGGTCGTTCGCGAGCGTCGCGCGCAAACTGCGGGGCGTTTCGACGAACGCGTCGCTCACGTGGAAACGATTTTTTCGTTATAAGTTGGTAAGATATGAGATTAGAAAAGATTAAGAAGTGTTCGCGCTATGCGGCGATCGTCGCGCTCGCGACCGTCGTTTTATTGACGTTTGCCGACGTCTGCGCGGCGGGTCAATACGACGATTTGGCGAAAGAAGCGATGACCAACGGATGGCGCAACGACGGGATGACGATATGCCCCATTAAGTTGGGAATCTTGCTTATTATCTATCTTGCCTGGGTCGCGTCGACCGGATGGTGCAACAACGATTCCGAAAGACTTGGCGATCCGGATCAGTCGAAATGGAACGGAATCAATATGATCGTTTTCGCGAGCGCGTTTGTCGTCGCGCTCCTGATTCCGATCTTCTGGGCGGGGCTTCCGGTCGTGATTCTGGGATGGCTGGTTCCAGTATTTGTTTACGTCAAGGCGCGCAACAAAGGCATGCTGGACGCCGACAAGGTGATGACTCCTTCCCATCTTTCCTTCTGGTTTAAGACGAAAGTCCTTAAAATGAAGGTTAAGCCGAAGCCGTTGCCTTACGAGGGCGGTTCGCCTATTCAGATTGAAGCGACTGGTTTGAACGTCGACGAACACGTGAAAATGCTGCGCACCGTCGAAGCGCGCAACTACGAAGACAGCGTCGGGTACAACTTTTTTCGCGAACTCCTTTACCACGCGCTCCACGCTCGCGCGACCGAAGTTATTATCGATTTCGGAGCCGAGGAGACGAAGTTCCAGTACCAAATCGACGGCGTCTATCATTTGATTCCCGACGCCGTCAAAAAACCGTGGCTTCGCGAACAGGCCGACGTCGTGGCGGCGACCGCCAAAAAGCTCGTCGGCGCCAATCCCGACGATCGACGCAACCGTCAAGGCGGTTACATTAAGTTGCTCTACGACAAGAATAAAAAGGGCAAGCCGAAGACGTGCGACGCGCTTCTTCAAACGGCGGGAACGGCGACCGGCGAAGTCTTTAAGATCGTCTTTCAGTTCAAAACGGCGTCCTTCAAGAACGTCTCGGAGATCTGCGACGATCACGACCGACAAGAGAAGATGCGCGCGCTCATTAACAGCGACAAAGGGCTCGTCGTTCTCGCGACCGCGCCTCATCAAGGTCTGAAAACTCTGACGACGGTTATGTTCAACACGGCGGATCGTTTCACGCGCGACTTCTCGGGGGTGGAAGACGTGCAGCATCCCTACGAATTCATCGAGAATATCACGACGACAAAGTACGATTCCGCAAAAGGGCAAACCCCGATGGACGTTTTGCCCGACGTCTATTTCAGAGAGCCGAAAGTCGTCCTGATTCGCGATATGGTTACCCTTGACGCGTGGAAACTCGCGTGCGAGGAAGTGAAGAACGATCGTCTGATTATTTCGACGTTTCGCGCTCCCGATTCCGTGTCCGCGATTATTGGGCTCCTAAAATTCGGGGTCGAGCCTGAAAGTCTCGCTTCCGCGCTTACCGCGGTTCTTTCGCAACGTCTTGTCAGAAAGTTGTGCGAAACGTGCAAAGAAGAAATCAAGCCGGATCCGCGCGTTATTCAACAACTCGGACTGGATCCGGAAACGAAAAAGATCTATCGCAAGCGCGTTCATGAACCGGTCGAGCCCGGCCAACGAGACTATTACGTTCCGTGCGAAGACTGCCGCGACATTGGTTTTAAAAATCGCGTCGCCGTTTACGATATGTTGGAAATAACCGACGAGATGCGTCAGGTGATCGCCGCGAACGCCGATCTTGCCAAGAAGGAGCAGGCGTTGCGGCAACTCGCGTTCAAGAGCGGTCAGCGCGGTTTCCTCGTCGACGGCGCGAGACTCGTTCAAAAAGGCGTCACGTCTTACGAGGAACTCGTTCGTTGCCTTTCCGGTAAGACGAACTGAACGACGTCCGTTTTTCTCGAACAATTAACGTATTAAGCGCATAAAGGTGATATGATGGGCAAGGGGTTTTGGATCCTGAGCGTTTTGACGGCCGTGGGCTCCCTGGCGTTCTGGCACAAACTGAGGCTTTGGAGCATCGCGATCGTCGGGTTTAACGTTATATTCGCGACGCTTTTTGCGATCGGACTGTTTGAAATGTTCGCGACTTTTTTGGGCGGTTTTCTTTCCGCCTTTGCGTTCTACAACGACATGATCGCTTTTTTTCTGATCTTTGTCCTGACCCTGGCGATCCTGATGTTTCTCACGAGTCGTATATCGAAGGTCGATCTTTTCTTTTCGGATAAAACGAACACAATTGGAAAATGGATCGTTTCGCTTCTCGTCGTTGTTGGTTTCTCGAGCGTTACGACGTTTGTTTTCTACGAAATTATGCCGGAAAAACCGAAAGAGCCCGCGAAATTTGCGTCGATGGCGTTGATCGATTTCGTCTCGAGAGGCTCGTTGTCCCCGATGATCGGCGATGCTCGGTGGAGCACCGACGAATTCGTTCGCGGACAGCAAAAACGCGACGCCGTGGTCTACACGCAATCGGTAGCCGAGGGAAACGACGGGTGGAATTGCGAAGGCGACGATCCGAACGCGCATTGACGGAACCGAAAAACGTCGAAAGAACGTTTGATTTAACAAGAGCCAGGAGATATAGAAATGGCTAAAAAAGAAGCGTTGCAAAAGACGAGCGGCTCCTTGTTCGATTCTTCGTTGAGCAATCTTGCATACGCGCGATCGGAAGTTGACGAGCAGGTTTCTAAAAGGCTGTCTCCTCTGGCGGTCGCGTCGGTCGTCGTCGGAGTTTTGTCGCCGTTGGCGTTTGTGAACGTCGCGTGCGTCGCCTTTTCCGCGGTCGCGGCGCTCTTTGCCATTGCCGCGTTTGTTGGGATAGATCGTTCCGGCGGCGAGATTACCGGACGAAAATTGGCGAGTCTGGGACTTGCGCTCGCGGTGATTACGGCGGTCGGCGCGCCCGTTCGTCGCGCGGTATATCGCATGGAATTTGAACGTCAGGCTGCCGATTTTTGCGAAGTCTGGTTCGACGCCGCTAAAAACGGCGACGCGTGTCAAATCCGGCAGATGAGCAATCCGTATTGGAAGCGCGCGACGATTATGTCCCATCAGGACGAAGTCGATTATTTCTACCGCGATATGGGAAACGACGAAGAGCCTCATTACATGACGCATAATTTCCTCGCGAATCCCACGTTGCTGACGCTTTACGCGCTGGGCGACAGGGCGCGCCATTCGTTCTACGCGACGACCGGAACGTTGCTGACCGGAAATACGGAGAGCGCGTCGCGCGTTTACGCCGTCACCTGCGAGCCCGATCCGAGCGATCCCAACTCCAAAAAACAAACGTTCTTCATCAGACTCGTCTGCAGCCGCGTCCATGCGGAAACGGAGGAGGGCGAAAAACTTGTCGGATGGACGATGGAGACCGCCGACTACGGCGCGATGAAATTGGATGAAAAAGGACTGCCCGTCTGGGAAGAATAAACGACGCGCGGTTGTTTTTTCCGAGACTCTCGTTCTTAAAGATTTTTTATGCTCACTTACCGCGACGTGTTGGATTCCGGCGGTCTCATCGCGAGAGGACGTCCTAATTACGAGCGTCGCGACGCCCAGTTGGCGATGGCGGCGGAGGTCGACGCCGCGATTCGCGAACGACGTTGCGTCGCCGTCGAGGCGGGAACGGGGGTCGGAAAGAGCTTCGCGTATCTCGCGCCCGCGATTTTGTACGTCGTCGAGGATCAAGTTCGCGCTTTCTCCGAGGACGAGAACGCGGCGTCTTCTGAGGAAACGCCGGAAAACCGATTGGAAGGAACCGTTTTAAACGACGGAGCCGATTATGAATCGGTCGACGACGATCCGCGGAGAAGCCGTTCTTTGTCGTCCGATTCTATTGACGACAGTCCGCTGGAGCGTCGTCGCGTCGTCGTCTCCACGCACACGATCAGCCTGCAAGAACAGCTTATTGAAAAAGACGTTCCCTTTCTCAATTCGGTTCTTCCCTTTGAGTTTACCGCCGCTCTGGCGAAGGGACGCTCGAATTACGTCTGTCTGCGTCGGTACGCGCAGGCGAAAAAAAGCGCCGTCAACGGATCCCTGTTCGAGACCGACGAGCAAGCCGAATTCGCCAGGCTTGACGACTGGTTGAAACAGGCGGTCGACGGTTCCAAATCGGAAATATCGCCGGCTCCTTCTTACGACGTCTGGAACGAAATCTGTTGCGAACAGGGAAACTGCCTTGGAAGGAAGTGTTCGCGCTTCGACCGTTGTTTTTATCATCGCGCCCGTCGCCGACTCGAACAGGCGCAGATTATCGTGGTCAATCACGCGCTGCTTTTCAGCGATTTGGCGATCCGACAGGGCGGCTACGGAATATTGCCCGACTACGACGCGTTGATTTTTGACGAAGCGCACACGATGGAGCAGGTCGCCGCCGAGCATTTGGGCGGCGAATTGACCCTCGTCGCGATCGATAGGCTTTTGACAAGGCTTTACAACGATCGAAACAACAGAGGAATTCTCGTTGAAGAACTTAGTCGAATCGCGGACAAAACTATCCGCGAAGCGTTTCTCGACGCCGAACGGTTGGTCGACGACTGCAGAGATCGCGCGGCGGTTTTTTTCGAGGAGCTTTGCGACTGGCTCGACGACCGTCCCGGCTCTTCGGGGCGCGTTTTGGAAACGAACATCGTCGGAAACGGACTGGGCGAAGGATTGAATTTGCTCGCCGCGCGGCTCCGACGGCTCGCCGAATTTCTGGAAGATCCCGAAAGAAGACAAGAGTACGCGTCGTCGCGCGCGAAAGTCGAAACGTTTGCCGAAGCGATTGACGCCTGGTTGAACCAGCGCGACGAAGGGTTCGCCTACTGGCTTGAGCGAACGGCTGGAAAAGCGCGAGCGCGAATAACGATGTGTTCGGCGCCCGTCGACGTCGCGCCGATTCTGCGCGCCAAACTATTCGACGTCGTTCCGACCGTCGTCGCGGCAAGCGCCACGCTTACGACGTCGTCGGGTCGCGCCAGAAAATCGAAGGGATTGCGGAAAAAGCGCGACGAAGTCGCGCCCGAGGAGCGCGCCGACGACGCGTCGGCGAAGAATCCCGACGAAGAATCCGAAGAGACGAAAGACGCGTTCGCGTTTTTTCGCGGACGCGTCGGGATGACCGGCGCGCGCGCGCGAGCGTTGGGAAGCCCGTTCGATTACCGTCGTCAAATGACGCTCGTCCTTGCGAAAGGGCTGGAACTCGACGATTTCGACGATCGCGTCCGCGAGCTTAACCCAGTTGAACGCGACGCTTTCAACGAACGTCGATTGTTTCTCGCGCTGCGCGAATATGTGGAAGAGACGCGCGGAGGCGCGTTCGCGCTCTTTACGAACGCCGCTCAGATGAAACGCGCGACAGACGCGATTTCGCCTTGGCTGGCTGAAAAGAACTATCCTTTTTTTTCGCAGGCGGACGGTTTTCCGCGTCGCCGCATGGTTCAAATGTTCAAGGAGAGTTCCAACAGCGTTCTCTTTGGCGTCGACAGTTTCTGGCAAGGCGTGGACGTTCCCGGCGCCGCCTTGCGCAACGTGATTATTGTGAAGTTGCCTTTTTTGTCTCCCGGTCAGCCGTTGGTTGAGGCAAGATTGGAGCTCGTTCAGGAAAGAGGGGGGAACCCCTTCAAGGATTACCTTCTTCCGACGGCGATTTTAAAATTTAAACAAGGCGTCGGTCGTCTTATTCGCGCGAAGGACGACGAGGGGCAAGTGGTCGTTCTCGACGAACGCGTTCATACGAAGTCTTACGGTCGCGCCTTTTTAGGCGCTTTGCCGGACTGCAAGTTGCGCGTCGATTTTTTCGAATGAATTCAATTCGACCGCGTCGACGTCGCCGTCCGCGCGAACCTTTAAACCTAAAACTCAGGACGACAAGATGAAATTTTATATTGAAACGGTCGGCTGTCAAATGAACGCGCTCGATTCGGAACTGGCGGCGGCGGAATTGATCGCGTCGGGCTGGACTCGAACCGGTTCGCGCAAAAACGCCGATTTAATCGTGTTCAACACGTGCAGCGTTCGAGAACACGCCGAAGAAAAAATATACAGCGCCCTGGGAAGACTGAAATGCTGGAAGACGCAAAAACCGGGTTCGCTGATCGCCGTTATGGGGTGCATGGCGCAAAAGGATCAAACGACGATCTTTACGCGCGCTCCCCATGTCGACGTCGTTTGCGGCCCCGGTCAAATCGACCGGCTCGTAAAGCTCGTCGCGGACGCCGCCGCGACCGGGACGCGGCAAATCGCCGTAAGCGTCGACCGCTTTGAGAATAAAAACAATCCGCTCGCCGTTCGCGACTCCTTCCGGCTTTACGATCCGATCCGTCTGAAAGAAACGCGTCCGCGCTCTTTTCAGGCGATGGTTCGCATTATGTTTGGTTGCAATAAGTTTTGTTCCTATTGCGTCGTGCCGAGCGTGAGAGGTCCCGAACAGTCCAGACCTCCTAAGGATATTCTCAACGAGATTAGAACGCTTGCGGATCAGGGCGTCGTCGAAGTCGTCTTGCTGGGGCAGACCGTCAACAGCTATCGCTACGTCGAGGGGGAGAAGACGACGCGGCTGTCCGATTTGCTTGTCGAAATCGACAAAATATCCGGCGTAAGACGCGTTCGATTCGTCAGCTCCTACCCGACCGACATGACCGACGACCTGTTGCAAGCGGTTCGCGATCTGCCCAGCTCGACGCCTTTTCTTCACGTCCCCGCCCAACATGGCGCGAACTCCATGTTGAAGAGAATGAGGCGGCATTACACGCTCGAAGAATACAAAGATCTTGTCGATCGAATCTACCAAATCGTTCCGGGAGCGGCGATTACGAGCGACTTTATCGTCGGATTCTGCGGAGAGACGGAGGAGGAGTTCCAGCGGACGGTCGACTTAGTTCGCTATGCTCGATTCAAAAACAGCTTCATCTTCAAGTACTCGGAACGACCCGGCAACGAGGCGGCGCGAACGATGAAAGACGACGTGCCCGAGGACGTTAAAAAGCGCCGGAACAACGAACTCCTCGCCGTCCAAAACGAGATCAGCCTGGAACAAAGCAAGTCGTTTGTCGGCAAGACGGTCGAGATTCTCGTCGAAGGCCCGAGCAAACGCGAGACGAGAAGTTTCGCCGCCGACGCGCTTTACGAAGAAGCCGCGCCCGTCGAAGCGACGGTCGACGCGACGGGAAACGTCGCGCCTCTTCCGGCGCGGACCGTCGCGACCGTCGACGACCTGCTCGCGAACTCCGCGCCTTCCGCGTTCGGCCGCGACGTCGTTCAGATGACCGGACGAACCGTATGCGATCGGATCGTCGTCTTCGACGGCGCGCGAAGTCTTGCGGGCGAGTTTCACAAAATCAAAATAACCGACGCGACCCCGTTTACGCTTTGCGGAGAACTCGTCGAGTAGGCGGCTAGACGCCCGCGACCTGATTTTTCGGCTGCCGAGGTCAAGAAACAAAAAAACGGAGAAACTTAAAAAGTTCCTCCGTCTTCCAAGGAAACGAAAACAGTGGGCGCACATGGATTCGGACCATGGACCTCAGCCTTATCAGGGCTGCGCTCTAACCAAACTGAGCTACGCGCCCGCGCGACCGCTCTCTCCAAGCGACGAGGCTATTCTAATACGGAACTTGAAAAACTCAAGGGGCGGCGAAATTTTTTTTCAGATTATTCGCCGCCCTATTCTTTAGCCGTCCCTGGAAACGACAGTCAAACCGATTTCATTTCCACGCTTCGAGGTAGCGCGCGAGTTCGTGCATATCGCCGCCGACCTTGATCGGACGCGGATAAGCGCGAAGCTTGCTCATGTTGATGAGTTCTTCAAATTTTGGATACGAAAGCCCCATCGGATCGGAGCCGCTGTTGACGGAGATCATCACGCCGTTCATATTTTGCTCGCAAAGCGCCTTGTAGCATCCGACGCCAATCTGGCTGCCGACGCACACGTCGTAAGCGGTCGGAATATTGCAACGAACTTCGTAGCCGAATTGCAGACCGTTAAATTTCTGACTCTTGCCAGTCCGGCGTTTGTATTCTTCCGCCATCAGGCGTCCCAGGCGGGACGAGTACTTGAGTTGAGAGACGGGGAAGTGCCCGAAAGTGTCCGGCTTGAGAGAGACGTATTCGTCATGCGAAACGCATTTTTCGATTTCGGACAGGGGCAGGAATTCCGCGACTCCTTCGGAAATAACGGCGACGAATCCCTTTTTGCCCTCGCGTTGACGCGCTTCAAAGACGTCGACGAGGTGTTTGACGATATGCGACATATCGACGATCGTTCGCATGACCGGCTTGCCGTCGGCGTCGAGAACCTCTTTGCCCGTTTCGGGATCGATGGTGACTTCGGTAGTTTTCCAGGACTCGTCGATGTCTTCGAGCCCGACGACCGCGCTCGCTTCGCCGGCGACCGCCGCGCCGTAGGCGAGCCACGCCGCCGCGCGACCCATGAGTTGGCATACGAATCCCGCGCCCGCCGCCTGACTGTCGGCGAGCAGGTTGCGCAACTGTTTCGCGAGCATTTCGACGGCGCTGAAATAGCCGAACGTAAACGGTATGCCTTCGTAGTCGTTGTCGATCGTTTTCGGAAGGTGGACGACCTTGACGCGTTTGGAGCCTTCGGGTTTGCGATCCATGTAGAGCTTGAACTTGGCGGCCGTGGTCAGCGTGTCGTCGCCCCCGATCGAGACGAGCGCGTCGATTCCGAGCGAGCAGAGCGCCTTGTACACGGTTTCCATGGGGGCGAGTTTTTCGGGATCTTCAAGGTCGGCGGGCGTTTTAAGAGCTTTGCCCGGATTCGCGCGCGCCGTGCCGATGCAGATGCCCTGTTGCGTGCGCAGACCGTCGAAGACGAACTTGTCCAAACGAATATACGCTTCGCCTTCTTTGAGAACGTCCCCGTCTTTGTAATCGACCAGGCGCGAATAACCGTTCAGCATGCCGTAGACTTCGACGCCGGCGCGCGCGAAGCACATCGCGGCGCCGCCGATGACGGCGTTCGCCGCCGGAGCGGGTCCGCCGGAGAAAAGAATGGCGACTTTTTTGACGTCTGTGTTCGGTTGGGAAGGGCTGGATAACGACGACATGGACTACCTTCTTTCGTTAAAAGCTGGGAAGCGCGTGGAGACGCGCCGAACGTGAAAAAGCGAGGGCGCGCCGTTGAATGTTTAGTCGCGCGGAAACGTCGGCAACGGACGCGTTTGACCGGCGCGGCAGGAATATTCTAGTCCATTCGGAAAAAATTTCAATCGGGCGCCGCGCGACAAAAGAACTCCTTAGCGATAAACCCCGTTCGAGCGCGTCGGATTCCTCCGGTTGAAACGACTTGAAGCCGCTCGCGCGGTTTTTCTCTTTTATTCCTTCTTGTATTTAACGAATATTCCAATTTTTACCCGCCGGTTTTTTTTGACGGGAACAAAAAAGGGGGGAAATCGTCAAAAAAGTCGCGCGGGATTTTCGACGCGTTTCCGACGGAACGAACCGTGTCGGAGCGATTCGCCGGATTTCGAGAAAACTCGCGCGGCGTGATAAAATAATTGATTTTGGTAAAATAGCGAATGATCGCGCGTCGTTTTGTTTTCAGGTCGATAGATTGGTCAAAATTGGCGTTGTTAGAAACGTTTGTTTAATTTGTAGTTTTGTAACGATTCGCGCGACGCTTTTAATTGGATTTACTTTGTCGACTGATAAAATTAGAATATCCTTACCAAATCATAGTCAAAAGGAACAGGTCTGCAAAATTTTTAAATTTTTTGTGGCATTTTCAGGCAATTTGTATTAAACTAGGTGAGAATTAGTCTCAATAGGCGGAGTCTGCGCTCGCGCGGGCGCGGACGCGTTTTGGGTTCTCGTTTTTAAGAGGAAACCGAGTCGCGTCGGCGTCTGTCGTCGACATTTAGACCTCGCGCCGGGCGAGCGTCGAAGGCGTTTGTCCGGGACGCCGCGAAACGCGTCTTTTTCGATTAACGAAACAGGAACGCGCGAGCGCGGGTCGAACGCGGAGACGAGGGCGCTCGTCGTCCGCGATTGTGTTTCGTCGTCCGGATTTTTGGACGTCGAAGGTATGGCGACTTGCGCGAGGCGTCGCGCTTTTTCGTTTGGCCAATTTGACAAAAACAAGACGTCGCGTCGGCTCCGCCGACAAAAGAAAGAGACTCGCGATAGCGTCGTCGTCGACGCTCGCGCGCGGGCAACGCGAAAGTTGGATCCGCTTTCGCTCGCGCGCCGCGTTCGGTAAATATTAACGAAGGAATGAAAACTATGTCGCAATCAGGTAAGCGTTTTCTGTCCGGCCTTGTCAATCGCGTTTTAAGTTCGAAGGAAGCGCGCGAGGAAAAGCGTCGCGAACGTTCTCTCACCGCAAAAAGACTCGGCATGGAGCCGTTGGAAGACAGGCAGTTGCTCGCCGTCGATCCCACTATCCTGAGCGCCGCCTCTATGGCGGAAGTCGGTCGTTCGGAAACCGACGGCGTTCAATCGATCGATCTTTCCGCGCTTGCCGCCGTCGACGTCGGCGCGACGATTTCCGTCGACGGAGCGTCGAACGCCGCCTCGGAAGACACGTCGGGAACGCGCTTGATCGACGCGAATCTCAACGCGAGCATCGTCGATCGTTACAGCCGCTCGCAAATGACTTGGGCCGCTTCGCTCGCTAACGCGCTAACCTACACGGGCTGGAGCGTGACGTCGATCGTCGATCCGAAGAGCGACGTTCCTCCCGAGCAACAGACGTTCGACTACTTTGCCAACTCCTTCACGAACGACCCGTCGAACGTGGCGCTCGCTTACGCCTGGTTTATGGGCGGGGCGAGCGAGTACACGCTTCAGGGCAACCTGGAATGGGCGCAGATTCAACCGAACAATGAAAACGGCGGTCTCTTCCCGGCGAGTTCGGGCGACTATCAGGATCCGTCTTACTACTGCAAAGAATTCCGCGCCTCCGAAATCGCGTCTCCGCTGTACGGCATCACGACCGATTATCTCAACAAGAACTGGGGCGTCGTTTGCGAGGTTCATTTCATCGGCTCTTCCGGTTCCGACGTCCAGACCTATCCCGGTCAGGCGAAGGCGAAATGGTTTACCCTCTGGGGGTACGATTACGACTCCTCGTATGATCCGCAAGACAAAGAATACTACACCGCCGTTTATATGTCCAACCCGGACACGGGAACGGTCGAGCGCATGGCGATCTCGTGGAGCAACGCTCTCGATTCCTACGTCCTGACGAATTACGAGTCCGACGTCTATTATCAGGTTCCGTATATCCACTCCTTCACCGTCGTCGATCGTATGCCGGGTTACGGCGTTCTTACGCCCGACGAATACGAGCCGAACAACGAGACCAACGATTTCGACGTTCCGAGCCCGAAAGCCGATCTTGGCAAGGTCGACGTCATTGTTCCGAGTTCCACCACGGGTTCGAGGACTAACGGAAAAGTCACCCATCTCGACGGCTTGACCTTATACGCGCAAGGATCCGAAGACGGCAAGGTCGTCCCCGACCCGGTCGACTATTTCAAGTTCGAACTTGATCAAAACGCTTCCCATTCCGACTATATCCTCGTTTCCTACGGTTCCGGTTACCTGAATTCGCCTCTTAAGGCGACCTTGTACGTCTGCGGTTTGGACGGCGAAGCGTATCCGATCGATCCGACCGACTACGGCTATGTCGGCGACCACTTCGCCGCCGTTTCGTCGACGGACACTTCCTACTATGTCGGCGAGGACGGAAAGACCTATTCGGAGGTCGTCAATAAGTTGCGACTTGATCTTTCCGGATTGACTCCCGGCGAATATTACCTGAAGATCGAATTCGCGGACGACGTTTACGGCGGAATCAACAGCGGCTACTCGATCGACGTTTGCGCCGGTTTCGACGACCTCTATGAATCGAACAACTCTTTTGAAGAGGTCGCCGCCTTGCCGGTCGACGCGCCGAACAACCCGACCGCCAATTTCGGCGTCCTTTACGACAGAAAATTTGTCGACAATCTGGTCTTGAAGCAGTACGATCCCAATATCAGCGAAACCGACTGGTTCCGTTTTGAAATGACGGCGACCGGCACGGAAAAAAGCTTGATCAACGTCTATTACAACTCCACGACCAACGACATTAACGACGCCGACCTCGACTTCGTTCTCTATCGCGAAAATCCGAACGATCCTTACGGGCGCGGTTACGAGATGGTCGATCGCAGTTGGGAAGTAATGACCGACGTCGAGACGGTTTCGCTCGAAGGGCTTGAAGCGGGCGTCTATTATATCAAGGTCGTCGGCAACCTGGCCGCCGAAGACGAAGTGTTCGTCAACGTCGAATATAAACTCGAAATTATCCCGGGCGTCGACGAAAATCTTCCGCCCGACCTCCGCGCAGAAGTTCTCGCCGGGAACAATTGGGAGGGACCGCTCGTCGTCGCCGTCGACCGTTACGTTCCGAGCGGCGTCGACCAATTTAAGAGCGAGTCGATCGTCGGCAAGGATGGAAACGTTTATTTGAACTACTCGTTCGCCGTTTACGGACCGCGAAAGAACGGGGAACCCGCCAAGTATGAAAACGTCAAGCTGGCGATGTTTATCAACGGCGTTCAGGTTGATAAAGATGATATCGTCGACGCGATTGACAACAACCTCGCCCAAAAGCCGCCTATGACGGACGCGAAAGCGACTCAACTTAAAGCGCTCTTCGGCGACGGCGTTACGATGAAGGCCGGCGAGTCTTTCGAGGTGTTGAACTTCAATATTGGCAAAATTGCCGACAAGTCGCTCGCGGGCAAGTACTTCAACGACGACTTCCTGGCGCCTAACTCGGTCGTCTTCGTCATCAATCCAGACAACTACGTTTTCGAGGATACGTTCGGCAAAGTCGTCGACGAACAGACGACGACGGATCTTTCGCTAACATACCGCGACCGCGTGTTTTACAATGGGTCGGTCGCGACGGAAATCGCGAAGGGCTCGACTGTTAAAGTATACAGAAACGGCGTCCTCGTTAAGGAAGATCTTGTCTACAACGGCGTCAGTTCCTACGGTTTCAAGAACGGCGACGTCGTCGTTACGCAGGTTGTCAACCATAACTACAAAGTCGACTTGACCAGCTACGCGGTTAAGTCCGGCGTCGAAGGCAAACGCGAGTACCTCGTCGACAATAACTTCGCGTCGGCGTTCTTTATTCTTGACAACCTGAGCGAAGACGTTTTCGCGCCGAACGCCAATATCACCGACGTCATGAACAATACGAATCAGGACTCGGAGAATCCAAATCTTGGCGTCGCCAATATCGAATATCTTGACAAGGGCGGAATATGTCATATTGACAATCTCGTCATTACCGGCAAGAAAGACTCCAAAGGCGCTTATATTTCCGACTGGTTCCGGTTCGATCTTATCACGAGCCAGGAAGACGCCGCCAACGGAAGATGCAATTACGACAACGCTTATGTCGAGATCAAGATGGACGAGCAGTTCACGTCCGTCAACGATCCGTCCAGTTCGGGCGACCTTGATCTCTATCTCTACAAAATCGTTTTGACGGACGATTCCATGTCGTTCGATCAGGCGTTCGAGGAAGGCGCGTATAAACTCGTTCTGGTTGGGAGCAGCAAGGACGTCGACGCGACTGAAAAAATCAGTTTCTCCGACTTTAGGAACCCCAACGTCGCCGACAAGAGCAAATACATCGACGACGGAACTTATTTCATCTGCGTTTCGGGATTCAACGGCGCCGCGAACAGGTACTCGCTCGATCTTGGCGGCTTCACTAATTCCGGCGATATTTTGCCGACCGATCCGAGTCTGTATTTCACCGAGGATTCCGTCACGATTCTTAACTCCGTCGCGACCTTGGAATTGAATATTCCGGCGACCGATTACGTCTCTCGCGCGAAAGTCTCCTATCGTCCCGCCGGCGCGGGCGAAGACGCCTGGGTCGTCGTCGGCGAGTTCAAGCCGACCGTTTCCTCGTGCAAGATCGCGGGGCTCGATCCCAACACCGAATACGAATTCAAACTTGAGGTTACCAACTACTTCGTCAAAGATCATCCCCTGAGCGCGACCGTCGCGAAAAAGACCGACGATTTCCTCAACGAAGTCGTTTATCGCGCTATTATCGTCGGCGTTTCCGACTATCCCGGAACGTCCGCGGATCTGGTGTGCGCCGTCAACGACGCCAACGCGTTCCGCGACGCGCTTCTTAAAGATCCGCAATGGGCGGAAGAGAACATCGCGGTTCTTCTCAACGACAACGCTACAAAATCGAACGTTCTTGACGCGATTTCGACCTTCGGAAGCGTCTCCGACGACAACGACGTCCTCCTCTTCTACTTCGCCGGTTCCGGAACGTACTCCATGTCCGGAGGCGCGACCGTCGGTTGGCTGAAGACCTACGGAAGCGCGAGAACCGCTTATCTGTCAAGCTCGGAACTCGCCGCCGCCATGGAGAACGTCGCCGCCGGTTCCAAGCAGTTCATTCTGGACGCTGGACAAGTCGCCAACGGCGTCGAAGACACGACGATCCATTACGGCGCTTTTATCGATAAACTTGTCGGAATGGAGAAGAACGGAGAGTCGTCGCGACCGGCGCAAGTCACCGTTCTGACGTCCGGCGAGAACTTCGTTATTTCTCCTAACGGGCAAAAGAGTCGCTCCATTTTCAGCACGGTTCTTTGCGACGCCATACGTCGAGGATCCCTGGTCGTTTCCGAAGAGAAAGCCGAGACGATTAACGACGGCAAAATCGATAAAGAAGAAGCCGGAGATTGGTCCGATATCGATTACGGGCATCCCGCCGTCGAATCGGACGGTCGCGTGGCCTTCGACGAACTTGCCTCCTATCTCAACGCGGATCTGCGCGCCTCCAGTTACGGAATTAAGGCGATGTGCGTCACGAACGACAAGAGCGAGCAGACGATTATGATGAACGGCGCGTGGTCCGAGTCCGAAGCCTTTGCCGAACGATGGCTTGAGAACGAGGCGATCGTCGTGACGACCACCGTCGACGTCGTCGACGATCACGACGGCAAGGTGTCGTTGCGCGAGGCGGCAAACCTGATCGGAACGCCCAAAGCGATCCTCGACCGATCGACCGCGCTTGAAAATGGAGACGAATTTACGCTCGCCAAAGGCTCGACCGTCGCGATGGGCAATTCGACGGGCAAGCTCGCCTACGACACGAAAGTCGTCTATTCGAACGGAACTTTTAAGACCGTCGATCTGTGCGCGCTCGAGGTGGGAGCGAAGACCTTCGAATTTAAGAAAGGCTCTCTTGTCTCCTGGACCGCCGAAAACTGGGCGGAAGACAGCTTTAAGATGAGCGATTCCAACGATTTGGAGGTTGCCGACGTCGAATTCAATCTTCGCGCCACCATCGGTTCGACGATCGTCGACAAAGAGGAGTTTGCCACGAAGATCGATCTCAAGGAGGGCGACGTTCTCTACACCGCCGCCGAAAACGGCAAAGAAGCGGTCGTGAGAAAGGTCGGTCAGAGTTACAAGCTGTTTGTCGACAACGCCGTCTACAACAAGACGACGGGGCTTTACTACAAATCGACTACCGACGACGGCGAAGAAGTTTTCGACGCCGCGACGATCAGTTCGTTCGTTACGATGAGTCAGAAGATCGTCCTGAAGAAGATTATTTTCGACAAATCGCTCGAGGGGCAGTCGGTTACCGTCAACGAGGGCAAAGGCGTCATTACTTTTGAAAACGGCGCTATTGTCGACGCGTCGAGTCTCAAGGGCGGAATGGGATTCGACGGTCAGAATCAAAACAAGTTGATTCAGGTGAAGAGCGGCCAGTTCGTCTCCCTGATCGGAGCGAGGATTACGAACGCCAACGGTCCCGCGGTCGTCGTCGAAACGGGAGCGGACTTCGAGCTCGCGAACTCCCTTGTTTACCGCAACAATAACGAGAGCGGGAATCTGTTTGACGTCGACGGCAACTTGACGCTCGTAAGCGTCACCGTCGCGAACAACAAGGTTAGCGGCGCGATTTTCGGCGGCGCCGGCGTCGCGCAGGCGACCAATACGATCGTCGCGCTCAACGACGGCGCTCTTGCCGGTCTGATTTCCGATTCCACGTCGGTCGTCGTCGGTGCCGCCGACGATCCCGGCTTTGTCGACGCGGCAAAAGACGATTATAGGCTTCTCAAGACGTCCGTCGCCGTCGATATCGGCGAAAACTCCGCCGTCGAGTTGCGTTGCGGCGTCGTGCTCGATTTCGACCTCGCGGGCGAAACGCGTTACGCGATTGGCGGAACGATCGACGCGGGAGCTTACGAGTTTGCCGTCCCCGAAGAGGATCGCGAAACTCCTTCGACCGTCGTTACCATTCTCGACGATATTATCGACCCGACCGACGGCGAAATCTCGTTGCGCGAAGCGATCGCCTACGCGGGAACGACTTACCGCGTCGAATACCAGCTTTCCGAAGGCGAGATCGTCGTCGACGCCAACGGCGTCGAGTATGAAGTCAAGAACGGAAAACTCGTCTCGTTCGAGGGAGTCACAGGCGTTCAATACGGAATGTATTACGTCGTCGAAGGCGTCTATCTCGTCGACTCCTACGGGGAATCGACGCTGCTTGAGGACGGCGAGATCGTGACTCTTGCCGGCGGAGGAAAAGCGACCGTCTCCGGCAAGAAGCTCCTGTACGCTTCCGGCGTTCCGGTCGAGCAAGGCGCGACCATTACGCGCGACGACGATTCGACGGGCTCTCTTTCATACGGCGCGGTCGTCGACTTCTACCGCAACGATCGGATCGTCCTCAACCTGACGTCTTCCCTGATCGATCCGACCACTCCGGTCGCCGCGTTCGACGAAGGAGCTTACGTCCTGACCTTCCAGCCGAACGGAACGTTTAAAGCGAATCTCCATATCACGACCACCGAGAACAACCAGACGACGACGGAATATTTTGAAGCGAGCTTCAAACTCGTCGCCGACGCGCCGTTCTATTTCGTCGAAGAGAACGGCGATATCGGATCGGAAGCAAAAATCGCGACCTCGCGCGTCGTCGATCTTGAAGACGGCAAATATGTTTTGCTCAACGACTTGACTGAAACGGTCGAGGGCAAGCAGGTGGTCAGATACGCCGCGGGCGCTCAGCTTACGCTTACGCGCGGAGTCTTCGCCGACGTCGACGGTTATACGGTCAAAGTTCCGAAGGGAACGAGATTTACGTCCCCGACCGGCGCGACCGTCGTCTACCAGGTCTCGAACTTTGCGCCGGCCAAGCTCGAAAAAGACGCCGAACTTGTTTCCAAAGAAGACGGCGGCGCGAGGCAGTACAAAGAAGGGCTCACGCTCTACGAACAGGTCAAACTCGGGACGACGATCGGATTCAAGAAAGGGCTCGAAGGAGGAACCATCACGCTCGACAAGGGCGCTATTCCCGTCGAACGCGGGCTTACTCTCGACGCCGATCTGAACTCCGGACTGACGATCGACGCCCATAACGGCAGCCGCGTCTTCACCGTCAACGCATACCGCGACTCGAAGACTCCGGTCGTCATGAACGGTCTGACGCTTCTCAACGGCAACGCCGAAGAAGGCGGTTTGATTTACGTCGCGAAGGGAACGGAACTGAGATTGACGGATTCCACGCTTTCCTCCTCGACGGCGACGCGCGGCGGCGCGATTTACAACGTCGGCAAGCTGACATTTGAAGCGTCGACGAAGCAGTCGACCATCGAAGACGTCGCGGCCGACCAGGGCGGCGCGATCTACAACCTCGGAACCCTGAACGTCAACGTCGCGACCATTCAAAACTTCGCGGCGACGGGAGAGGGCGGCGCGATCTACAACGACGGCGTTTTGAATCTGTCGGGCGCGAAAATCGACGGTTCGAAGAACGTCGGCGCGGCCGCCGTTTCCGGCGGCGCCGTCTACAACCTTGGAACGTTTACGGCTTCCAAGGGAGCCGAAATCTCGAACGTCCAGGCGTCCGGTCAGGGCGGCGCGATCTACAACGCCAACACGCTGACTTTTGTCAACGCGACGATCAGCGGCAATAAGGCCCAATCCGGCGGCGCGATCTACAACGCCTCTGGAAAGGCGTCTATGACCAACGTAAAAGCGACCGGCAACTCCGCGACTTACGGCGGCGCGGTCTACGACGCCGCTCAGTTCTTCGCGACGCGATCCATCTTCGCCGACAACTCCGCTTCTTCGGGCGGCGCCGCCGTCTACTCGATCGGAAAAACGACGGTCGTCAGCTCGCTCGCGCTCGCCAATAAATCGGATCGAACGGCGACGGCTTACGCCTTCTACGGCGCGAGCGGCGCCGAGCTTACGCTGGTCAACGACACGATCGTCGGCAACGCCGTCAACGGAGTCTTCGCCAACGGCTCGAAAGCGACGATTTACAACTCGATCATAGGCGACAACGTCGGAACCGACCTTGCCGGAACCGGCGCGACGTTCGACGTCGAATACAGTATGATCAATACGACGAACCAGGCTCTTTCCGCCACGAATCTCGCCTACGCGCCCGGTTTCAAAAACTTCGATCCCGCCGCTGAGTGGACGACGTGGTCGCTCTTGTTGTCGAGCGATTCCGACGCGATCGACTCGGGTTCCGTCGAAAAAGCGGTCTATACCAATTTCAACGGATCGACGGTCGCGTTGACCGTCGATTTTAGCGGCAACCCGCGCATGAACGGCGAGGGCGTCGATATCGGAGCTTACGAACTCAGCAACGTCTCCGAAGACCTTTCCACCGTCGTCACCACGTTCCTGGACGTCGTCGATCCAACCGACGGGCTCGTTTCGCTCCGCGAAGCGATTCGCTACGCGTCGACGGGCAAGACGGTCGCCGAGCGCACCGTCACGTTCTCGCCCGATCTCTTCCCAGTCTCGAACGAAGGAAAGATCGAACTCGACCCCAACCTGCAAACGATCGTCGTTGGATCGTCCGTGATCGTCACCTCCGCTTATGAGAACGAGTTTGGCGAGACGGCTTATCGGGATATCACCGTCGACGGTTCGAAATCCGACGCGACGTTGTTCCTGCTCGTCGACGGAGCCGACGCCGAAATGCGCGGCTTGACCTTCGCCAACGGTCATGCTACCGGAGAAAATCCCAACGGCGGCGCGTTCGTCGTTCGCGGCGGACGTCTGAGCGTCGTCGACTCCAAGTTCGTGGACAACGCGGCCGATCGTCATGGCGGCGCGATTTACCAGGAAGGCGGCGCGGTCTTTATCGTCAACTCGTTGATGGCGGGCAACCAAACCGACGGGACGTTCGGTTACGGCGGCGCTTATTGTCAGACCGGCGGTCAGGCGTATATTTACAACACGACGATTACGAACAACGTCGCGGCCGTCTACGGCGGTATTTTCGCCAGCGACGGTCTGCTCGTGCTGGCCAACTCGATCGTCGCGAAAAACGGAGGCGCCCAAAACGTCGACGTCTACGCGACCAATCCCGAATTTACCGCCAACCTTATCGGCGCGATGGACGCATGGCGCACTGAAAACGGCTACAACGGCAATATCGTCGGTTCGCCGCTGTCCGTTATCGATCCGTTGTTTAAGGACTTTGAAAACGGAGACTACGCCCTCGCCAACAATTCGCTGGCCGTCAATTCGGGCGTCAACGCTTACGCTTACGGACCCGACGGCGTTCGTCTCAAGCTCGATCTTGACGCCAAGGAGCGCATCGTCGGCGGCGTCGTCGACATGGGGTGCTACGAATCCGCCATGGCCGACGTTCCCTCGACGGTCGTCACCACGCTTCGCGACGTTGTCGATCAGGAAGACGGGCTTGTCTCGTTCCGCGAAGCGATCGAATACTCGAAGCAGTACGGAACTCCGATTACCTTTGACCTTGGCGAAGAGTACGACGGCGATTCCACGCTCCGCCTCGATCCCGCGGCCGGCGCCATCGACGTTACCGGCAAAATCGTGATCGACGCGTCAGGCGTGCAGGGCGGCCTGACCATCGAAGGAGACGGCGATCGTCTGTTCTTCGTCCATAAGAGCGGCTCGATTCTTAAGGACGGCAAACAAACGAGCGAAGACGGCGTTCTCGTCCTGAAAAACGTCGCGCTTACCGGCGGGACGGCGGCGCGCGGCGCGGCGATCTATATGGACGGCGGCGAAATCAACTTCACCAACGTGCTGATCTACGGCAACGAAGCCGACGAACTCGGCGGCGCCATCTACGCGACCGCAGGCAAAGCGACTTTGCTCAACACGACCGTCGCCGGAAACTCCGCCGAAAACTATCCGGGCGTCTACTTCAACGGAACTCTCTCGTTGCAGAACACGATCATCGCGGACAACGCGAGCGAGAGTTCCATCGCGGACTACAACTACGATCTGTATTGCGGCGGCAAGTTGACCTCGATCGCGAGCATCGTCGGATCCGCCGACGACGCGACCGCCAAGGCTTACGACGCGTATAACGGCAACTCGTTTGGAACGACCGCCGCGATGGTCGACGCGGGATTTGTCGATCCGGCCTCGAACGACTTTACCTTGAAGCGCGATTCGATCGCCATTAACGCCGGCTCGAATCGACTTGTCGGTCAGCCGGGCTACTACGCTTCGATTTTGCAAACGGCCTCGAACGTTCGCGTCATTCAAACCGACTTTGTAGGCGCCGAGCGTATCGTCGGCGGAACCGTCGACATTGGCGCTTACGAGTTCCAGACGGAGACTGAAGCGCCGTCGGTCGTCGTTACCACGCTCGACGACGTCGTCGATCCGTTCGACGGACTGATCTCTCTGCGCGAAGCGGTCGATTACGCAGGCTCGTCCTACTTCGTCGACGGAGTCGTTACGAAAGTCGGTCGAACGATAACCTTCGCGCCCGAACTTGTCGACGGCGTGATCGAGCTCCAATCGACGCTGACTATTTCCAAGTGCGTCACCGTCGACGCGACCGACTTGCCGGGGACGCTTACGGTCGACGCGGCGGGCGAATTTGGCGCGTTTGTCCTCGACGGCAAGCCCGATTCGGTTCAGGATGAAATCTTTATATGCGGCGTTACCATTAAAGGCGGCGCGGCTGAATACGGCGCAGGCGTCTATCATCAAGACGGCGCGGCGACCCTGTTCAACTGCCTCGTAACGGGCAATAACGGCGTTTACGGCGCCGGAGTCGCTTCGGTCGCGCGTTCTTCCAGCAATTCCGATAATAAGCTCTCTCTGATCAATTGCACGATCGCCGGCAACGACGCTACCGGCGGTTACGCGGGCGTGTGGAGCATTGGCGGCCCCGTTTATATCGCGAATACGATTATCGCCGAAAACACCACGAACGGCGAGCTTGGCACCGACGTCTCCGTCTCGAACGTCGATAAAGTCGAGTACTCGATTATCGCGGTCGGACCGGCGTCGTTCGCCTACGCCTATAACGGAGTTAATTTCAGCTACGTCGGTCGGTCGGATTCGCCGGTTGATCCCGCGTTCGTCGACTCGGCGAACGGCGACTACTCGCTTACGCGCGGCGAAGACGGTTTCGTTTCGTTGGCGATCAACGGCGGGAACAATTCGCTGGCCGTCCTGCCCGACGGTTCGGTTCCCGCCACGGACGCCGCCGCAAGCGTCCGTATTATCGGCAGTCAGGTCGATATGGGCGCCTTCGAGTCCCCGATGGGACCGTCGGAATTGCCCAGCCTCATGGTTACGACCCTGGACGACGTGATCGACCCGTACGACGGTCTTATCTCGTTGCGAGAAGCCGTTCGGTACGCGAACAACTACGGTCTAAAGCAGACGATTACTTTCGCGCAACGGCTCAGCGGCGGGACGATTTACCTTAAGGAAGCGCTTAACCTTTCGAACGACATTACGATCGACGGTCTGGCTAACAACGTCGTCGGTATCACGCTAACCACCGCCGACGACGTGGAAGATCAAAGCGTCGTTTACGCCAACGCGGGCGACTCGGTTATCAACGGTTTGACGATTACGAACCGTTACACCGAACGTCGGCGCGCCGGCGGCGAGCTTAAGGTCGAAAAAGGCGGCGCGATCTTCGCGCGTTCCGGATCGATTTCGCTGTACAACTGCCTCCTTTGCGACAACGCGGCGGCCGTTGGTTCGGCGATCTATATCAATCCCGACGTCGACGGCGCGACGGTCAATCTCGTCAATACGACGGTCGTCTCCAACGTCGGTCAAACGACAAACGCGAACGAAGGCGCGGCGATTTACGGCGAGAAGGGCGGTCTCAATTTGTGGAATACGATCGTCGCGTCGACGTCGCTGGCTTCCGGCGGCGTCGCCCAGGACGTCTATAAAGGCGCCGGACAGCTCGCGAACGACACGGTCGTTACGCGAGACAGCGACTCGGTTGTGATGCCGCTCTACGATACGTCCAAGGTCTATACCCCGTCTTCCGCCGACAAGCTCAAGTATTACACTTCGAACTCCTTGACGTTTGACTACGACATGGTTTATGAAAACGGAGTGTTCTACCGCGTTTACGCTTCCGGCTCGCGAGTTGAACACGAGTTTTCCAACGACGAATGTTTGTCCGTTGGAAAAGATAAGACGGTTCAATACGCCAACGGAGGTTGGTACGCCGAAGGCGCGGCTTACGAACTGAGTCTGGACGCCGGCGAACGCGCGACGTGGTACGACGCTTCGACCAACAGCTCACAGGAGGTTATTTACTATTACGGCACGTTCTACACGGCGTCGGCGTACCGAATCGTCGAGTTCGCCGACGGCGACGCGTTGACGTTTAGCGAGCCTCGGTACTATATTTACCGAGATGGAACGTTCTACGGACTCAATATTTCCGGCGGGTACGGACGTATGACCGTCACCAACGCGGTCGTTGAGGAGTACGCGGGACAGCTGACTCAGAAGTTGCAAGAACAACTTGACAACCAGACGGAATACGAGAAGGAGGTTAACGGCGTGGTCGTCGCTTATCCCGTCGTTTCCGGAACGGCGACCGTGACCAATTTGAACACGAGCGTTTCGAGGAACCAGTCCGCTGAAGAAACGACGAACTACGACGTTACGTTCACGTACACGGTGACTTACAACTACGTGACCCGCGTTTCGTCAAACGTTTTCAATACGTTTGTCGGTTTCTCCGACACTCTCGCCGCGCAAACGTCCGGCAACGGCTCGTACATCGGGAGCAGCGATCTGGATCTTTCCGGAGAAGTCGCTTCGATGTTCGTCGACGTCGACAACGCGGATTACTCGTTGCGCGACGGCTCGCTTGCGACTAACGGCGGCAACAATACGTACATCAACCAGGGAACGATTAACGGCACCTTCGATTCGTTTGACCTCCTGGGCAATAAACGTATTTACTATACGACGATCGATATGGGCGCCTTCGAAAACCAGTCGGCGCGCGACTCGGCGATTACGTCTGTTTCGGGCGATTCCGCGACGTTGACCGTGTCGACGTTCCGCGACGTCGTGGATCCGACCGACGGCGTGACCTCGTTCCGCGAAGCGCTCCAGATGGCCGATAAGATGTACTCGCTGGGTTACTCCAACGTGATCGTCGAATTTGCCGACGATTACACCATCTTCGTCGACAATACGCTCGGAACGCTTACGATTAACTCGCCGATGACGATTAATGGACGCGGCGCGACGATCGACGCCGACCATGCCGGTTGCGCGTTGAACGTCGCCGCAGACGGCGACGTCCTGCTCAGAAGGCTGATCATTGCCAACGGCACGAGCGGAGACGGCGCGGGCGTCAATTTCACGCGCGGCAACCTGACGCTGGACGACTGCCTGATTTACAACTGCGAAGCGTCCGGCAAAGGCGGCGCGATCTACGACGCTTCGACCGGAACGTTGAATCTCTACAACACGACGATTGCTAAGAACACGTCCGTCGAAGGGAACGGCGTTTACTCCGCGAAGGGATCGAACGTTAATTTCTTCAACTCGATCGTCGCGACGAACCGCTCGTCCGTCGTCGGCGCCGACTCCTACGACGTCGCCTTGAACGGAACGTTCTCGATCAACAATTCGTTGATTGGGAACGCGGGCACGAAAACTTACGCGGGCGCGCTGTCAAAGAACGCGGTTAATTCCAAGATCGGATACGGTATCGACAACTCGATCGATCCGCTCTTCATCAACGCCACCGGCGGGAATTTCCGCATCTCCGCGACGCAGAGTCCCGCTAAGAACGCCGGAGCGGCGGGATACGTCTACAACGGCGCGAGGGACTTGGATGGAAACGACTTGACGAGTCGTATGTTCGTTTCGATGGGAGCGTATCAGATCGGCGTTGAAGCCCCGTCCCGTGTGGTGACGACGCTTGAAGATATTGTCGACGCGACCGACGGCCTGATTTCATTGCGCGAGGCGCTCGAATACGCGGCCAACTGGGGCGACAATATTTATGGAAACTACATTTCCACGAAGATGTACAATTCCGCGTACAACGCCGTCAACGCGATGAACAACGGGGGGAATTACAGCGCGACGTATTACTCGCCCGTTACCTTTGATCCGAGCTTGGCCGGCGGGACGATTTACCTGACCAGCCCGATCACCTTGAATTACGGCTCGGCGGGCGTCAACAACACGTACGATTACATGATCGACGCGTCCGCGTTGAACGGTCTCGGCGGAATTACGATCGACACGACTCGCATGCAGAACTCGGGGTATATCGGTTCCAACGGCGCGTTCAATATCATCGGTCGCTACAGCACCGTTCCGTATTATTACATCACGCACCTTGACGTTCGCAACATTCACTTCGTCGGCTCGGGCAATCAGACCGCTCTCTACGCCAACGATTGCGGTTTGATAACCGTTCGCAACTGTCTCTTCGAAGGATATGGAAATTCTGTCACCGCCGCTATCGACACGCAAAACGACAACTGCGGTTGCGTCCATGTGTACAGTTCGACGATTGTCGGAAGCGAGTCGATTCCCGGTCTCGGATACTTCTACAACACGATCGTAACCGGTTCCATTACGGGAACGTACACGGATTCGGCGAATTACTCCCAGATTCACTGCTATTCGACGATCGCGGTCGGCGGTTTTTACACGCGAGTCTCGACGGACGCCAAGTGTATTTCCGGCGGATATATTAGAGACCTGTTCGTCGATTACGACAACGGCGATTACCGCTTGGGCGACGCGTCTCTTGCGATTAATATGGGCGACAACGCGTATCTGTTCACGCTCGCGCCCACGCATGCCGACGCCGAAGTCGACCTCAACGGGAACACGCGTCTCCTTAACGCGGTCGTCGACATGGGGTGCTACGAACGCGTTAATTTCGTCGATATTCCCTCGGCGACCGTCACGACGTTCGACGACGTGGTCGATCCGACCGACGGCTACATCTCGATTCGCGAAGCGCTTGCCTACGCGCAACAACGTTCTTCGCGCGTCGGCGGAACCGTTCGTTTCAGCTCCGATTTCGACGGTATGACCCTGAATCTCGACGGCGCGTTAAAGTTGACCAGAAACGTCAACTTCGACGGCGGCGACGTGGCGGTCACGCTCGACTGCGGCGGGAACGATACGATATTCGATATCAACATTCCCGGCGTTCAGGCCAACGTTCCGAACGTTTACCTCCGCAATATGACGCTGACCGGCGGCTCCACGACGACGGACGGCGGCGCGATTTGCATCCAGAGCGGCAACGTTTACCTCGGAGCGCTCGAGATTTACGGCAACGAGGCGCGGCGTTACGGCGGCGCGGTGTACGCCTACGACAGCGAGCTGACGGTGACCGACTGCCGTATCGGCGGCAACACGGCCGGATATTACGGCGGTATCGTCAACGAATTCGGCAAGACGGTTCTCACCAGAAGCTACGTCGCCGAAAACGTTTCCACGAATCCGAACGCGACCGCGGATATCTGGGGTAAGGCGGCGGTCAATTACGTCAACAGCAGGAACAACGTCGTTGGTTCGGTCGCCGACAACATTACGCTGTACGACGGCGTCGACGGCAACCGCGTCGGAACCGCCGCGAATCCGATCAGACCGTTCGTCGGCGCGGCCGTCGGCAATTTGACCGTCAGGAACGAATGGGCGATCGACGCCGCGGGCGCCGTCCTCGACGAGGCGTTCGCCGATCTTGCCGACGAACTGGACGTCGACTTAAACGAAGATCTCGACGTTCTCGACGACGATTGGTTTGAATTTTGAACTTAACGAACGCGTCGGGGCTTAAGTAGTCCCGACGAACGTTGAATTAGAGCCCGGAGCGTTCTTCTGAGCGTTCCGGGCGCTTTTTGTTCGAACGCGCGATACGGACCATTTTTTTTCGAAGGGGCGCGGACTCGGTTATTCGGTAAAATCAGGCTCAAACCGCGTTTTATCAGTGGAATTCGCGGGATAATTTTTAAAAAGTTTAAAAAGATAAAGACGCGATTAAAGCGCGTAATCGGATTAGACGATATACTTAATACGAGAGGGAAATGGAGAACGTCGAAGCGAAGCGGGGCGTTCGGCGCGCGGTGAAAAGGATTTCCAGTCGCGTATTTCCCGATTCCAGTCGGAACGGATTCCGACGAACTCACTATAGATAACGCGCGGCGGGCTTGAGGAAGGAACGGATTCCGCTTCTCTCCGCCGCGACAAGGACGTCCAGATTTCCTTGTTTGTCGCACGTTCCCAGGGGGGGAATAGTCCGGCGTTGCGATTTATTCGCGCGTCGGACTTTTTTTATTGGCGTTTTTTAATCGTTAGCGTCTTCGTTTGCGGTCTTGAGCGCCGAAGCGACTCGTTTGAGACCGTCGAGCGTGGCGCGGAAGACGGGCGTCTTTTTGAACAGGCGTCGGAATGTCGCGTCGTCGAGCCGTTCGATCGCCTCGATCGGCACGAGACGCTCTTCGACGCGCGTCAGATCCGCGTTCCGAGGGCACGCGCGTTGACAACGGTCGCATCCGAAGAGCAGACCGTCCAACTTCTCCGCGATATCTTCCGGGATATCCGCGCGGTTCTCGATCGTCCAGAAATTCAAACAGCGTCGCGAGTCGAGCGTTTGATCGCCCGCGAGCGCGCGCGTCGGACACGCCTCCACGCATTTCCGGCACGATTGGCAACGTCGCTCCGCCTCGTCGGGATCGAACGGTCGTCCGCGTTCGCGTTCGCGCAATTTAGCGAGCGCCGCGAGGTAATCCGGCGAATTGGCGAATCCGGTCGCGTCTTGAAACGGAACGGAGACGAGCAACTCGCCCAGAAAGACGCGCGATCCCGCCGAAGGGGTGATTAGGAGCGAGTGCAAGCCGACGAAGCCCAGACCCGCCGCGCGCGCCCAGTCTTTTTCCAGTATGGGAGCCGTGTCGACGGCGCGCCGCGTCGACGCGCCCGGGAATCGTTCGCGGACAAGCGTTTCGAGCGCTTTGAGTTTCTTGCGCAAGACGTCGTGATAATCGAAGCACGACGCGTAGCCGACGATCGCGCCGCTTTTCTTTGATTCGAGCGCGTTTTGCAACTCGCGCGCGCCGTCGAGCGCTTCGATCATAGGGGCGGATTCTTCGAGAAGCCGCTTTTCGGGCAACGCGACGACGAAGATCGTTTGAACGTCGGACAGAACGGACGTCAAGTCGCGTCGTTTTTCCGGAGAGTCGGTCAAATACGAAAGATTGGCGCAGAAGCCTTGCCGGACGCGCTCGAGAAACAGGTCGTAAGTTTTCGCGTCGCGCGCGGGCGCGGCGCCCAGTTCCGCCAGCCCAAGCTCGAGCGCCAGAGCGCGCAATTCGACGAAGAACGGAGAGAAGCCGAGCGACGTCATGCCGGACAAGAATCAAGAAACGACGACGCCGTTCCCGACGCGCTCTTCGGCGCGACGACAACGGCGTCTTGAAGTAAGAAACAGGGATCGGTCAACGGCTTTACTCTCGGTTGTAGGACGCGGGAACCGTTTGAGGAACGACCGCTCGCGTCGCGCTGATCACTCTGTCGGAGTAAGGCGATCCCTCCGGACGATGGAACGCGTCCATTTCGACCGACGGGATGGAAACGTATTTTCCGCCTTGCGCTCTTCCGCTTTCTTTGATGGCGTCTTCAGCGTCGTTTCCGGCGCTTTTCGGAAGGGTCGGCAAATCGACCGCCAACGACGCGTCCGCGTATTTTCTGGAACTTCCGGAGAAGTCGCCGTCTTCCGGCGAAGGCGAATCGGAAGATTCCTGGGAAGCGGTTTCCGCCGATTCCTGATCCTGAACGACCGGCGACTCTCGCGCGGGTTCCGTTTCGGGAACGTCGGGTTCGCTCGAAAACGCGTCGACGTCGGCCTCGGAGGACGCCCTTGCCGTCGTCGATAACGATTCGGGCAGAACGCCGGGCTGAATGACGTTGGGGAAGGATGAGACGCTCAACCAAAGGCAAAGAACGACAAGGATCGCCGACAAGATAAAACCTGAAAATTTATCCATTTTCTCATCTCGCTCTTGCGCATGCTCTCGCTCTTTCAACGTTCGACCGCCGCGCCGCTTCGTGAAACGACCCGGACTGCGGATAAAACGTCGGTTTCATGTTGCTGGAAGGTGAACGACGTCTGGTAAGAACCAAGGCGGACAAGGGATAAAAGCGTTTCAAAGCCCGCTTTTTAAACCTTTTATCTTGCCAAAAGTCCTTATCTTTACTAATCGACCATTTTATCGCCGTTCGACGCAAGGTCAACTCAGAATTTAACATTTATACGATAAAATTAGATAATAAACGAGAATATTACAATTATAACAATTGTGCGAATTAACGTTTAGCAATTCTTAAAGAGCGACCGACGAATCCGCGCGATATTTTTTTGTTTAAGACATTGACGCCGACGAGAATCGCGCTACAATAAGGGCAACCGAACTGGGGTATAGCGTAATGGTTAGCGCAACGGACTCTGACTCCGTTGGTCGGGGTTCGAATCCCTGTACCCCAGCTTTTTTGTTTCTTGTCGTCCGCGCGTAGTCGCGGTTTTTTTGTCGAACGATCGGCGCTCGGCTTGCCGAGTCGCGATTCGGGTAGAAAAGTTCCGGCTTCGCGTTAAAACGCGCTCGAGCGTTTCGGAAGCGGTCGTTCGCAACGCTTTTATCGGTCCCGAAACAGGCGAAGTCGTCGAATTACAAGTCGTCGAGAACGAACGACGTCGCGGCGTTTCCTTTGGCGGATTCAAGGGCTTGCTTCTTGTTCGGGCGAGCGTCTGAGAAATAACCGAATGAACGTTTGATCGTCGCGATTTTTCGAAGCTCGCGTCGTTTCGCGAAACTTGGAGATAATCGGAACGCCGGACCCTCGTCCCGTCGACGCGTTGACGATTGTCGCGCTCCAGGACTCCCGCGGCGGAGAATACGCCAAAGATCGGAAGGTCGACATTTGCCAACGCGGCGAGCGTCCCCGTTTGAACGAGACGGAATTTTTACATTTTGACGAAAGAAGAACTCTCCGTCGGCAACCCCCGGCGGGGCGTTCGCTTGTTCGAGCGAATTACGAATTTCCGGAATCGTCGACGTCCCCCGGTAAGCTTTTTTCGGCGGTCGATTGACGTCGGTTCGCTCATATCGTTGTTGTAAAGTCGACGACGACCGAAACGCTCGGCGGACTTAAATCTTGAGCCGAATAGGATTCGGTTGAACGCTCCGCGTTGAAAAGACCTCCGGAGCCGGACTTTCGCGCCATTTTCAGTATTTTTTCCTCTTGCGCGTAATTTTTTGCGTTTCATACGTTATAAGCGACGAGGCCGAAGTTTGTCGACGTTTGAATATTGTCGTTGAAAACGACGACGGATAGGGACGCCGCGCGGGATTTTTGCGTTTCCGCGCGGAAAAGACTGAATCATTGGAGGATGAGACGATGGTTTCAAACCATAAAAAGCTCTACGGGGGCGTTTTATTCGCTTTATCGGTCGCGGCGGCTCTGGGACAGTCGCTCTTTGTCGGCGCCCCGCTTGCCGCCGGACAGACTTCGGAGACAAGCGACTATCGGCTTGGTTCCGACGGAAAAACCCTGGACGTATATTCGGGAAAGGGGGAGACGTTTTTCATACCCGACGGA
This sequence comes from uncultured Planctomycetales bacterium, assembly GCA_947305735.1. Taxonomy (GTDB): domain Bacteria; phylum Planctomycetota; class Planctomycetia; order Pirellulales; family Thermoguttaceae; genus RUG369. Next base: position 34,553 of record CAMZEO010000002.1, read on the forward strand.
ATCGAAACGATCGGTTCCTCCGCGTTTGGAACAGCGGCGACGCTGAAGTCGGTCGTTATTCCGGCGAGCGTTTTTGAAATAAGAGTCGGCGCGTTTGACGGCGCGACGTCGTTGACGGCGTTTGAAGTCGCCGAGGACAACGAGTTTTTCGTCTCAAAAGACGGGGTTCTTTTCTCGAAAGACGAGCGAACGCTTGTTCGATATCCGGCCGGACTCGACAAGGAAAGCTATATCGTTCCGTCGAACGTCGTTAAGATCGCGGATCGCGCGTTTGCGCTCTGTTCCTCGCCGAAAGAAATCGTTCTTCCCGACGGTCTTGTTTCCATTGGCGATCGCGCGTTTTCCGGATGTTCTTCGCTTGAAGCGCTCGCGATACCCGGCGGCGTTTCGTCTTTGGGAGAGAATCCGTTCGGAGGTTCTTCGCTCGCGTCGATTGAAGTCGCGGAAGACAACCCCTCCTTCGGTTCGCTCGACGGCGTTCTCTTTTCCAAAGATCGTAAAACGCTTATCCGACGACCGCATAATAAGAAAGGCGATTCTTACGTCGCGCCCGACGGCGTGGAAACGATCGCGCCTTTTGCGTTTGCCGACTGCGACTCGCTCAAATCGATCGTTCTTCCCGAAGGACTGAAGTCCGTCGGCAAAACGGCGTTTGTCAACTGCGCGGCTCTTGAGACGATCCGCGTTCCGCAAAGCGTTGAAAGAATTGAAGAGTTGGCGTTTGATTCTTGTCGCGCGTTGAAAACGATCGACGTCGCCGCCGACAATTCCGCGTATTTTTCAGTCGACGGCGTTCTCTTTACGAAGGATGGAACGACGCTTGTTAAGTGTCCGGAAGGAATAGAAAAAGAGAATTACGTCGTGCCCGAGGGCGTGACGACGATCGCCGCCATGGCGTTTTCGCGTTGCGCCCGACTTCGGTCAATAGTCGTTTCCGAAGGGGTTAAAGAGTTCAAACCGTTCGCGTTTCAGGCCTGCGAGTCGTTGAAATCGGTTGAAGTTCCCGAAAGCGTCGCGGTTATCGCGTTTGATTGTTTTCCGGGGCAGTCTCCCGAATTTACCGTTCGCGGCGCGAAGGGCTCCTATGCCGAAGAGTACGCCGCGAGTCGTCAGTTGCGGTTCGAGGCGGTTGAAAAAAACGAAGACGGCGCGGAAGAAGTCGTCCTTAAAGACGACAAAAAAGAAGACGACGGAAAAGCCGGGGTTCACATCGTCGTCGTCGTTTCCGCAGCTCCGGAATTTCAGGAGGCCGCGTTGAAATGGCGCCAAAAGGTCGAAGGCGCGCTCGACGGCTCGCTCGACGTCGTCTCGTCCGCTTTGTCTCTGTCAAATTTCCAGACGAATATGCCCGTCGCGAATCGCGGAGGTCTGGGAATTGGCGACGTCGCGTCGTATCAAGTTCTTGAAGGAGAGAACGTCGAGCCGAGCGCCGTCGTTCAGGCATGTCGCAAGATTTCGGAAGAAGCGAAATGGCGCGACGCGATCGCCGTCTTTGTTTTCGCGCCCGACGACGCCGGACGACTTGCGTTTCCGCGTTTGGATATCGGCCTTCTGGCGGACGCGCTTAAAGCGAAGGAGCATCGTCTGGTCGTCGTCCTGGAAGACCTTTATTCGACGTCCGTCGACAATTTCAAAGGTTTGCGCCCGACGACGGGCGTTCGGACGCGCGTTCCGGAATTCCTTCCGAAAAAGGAGTCTTATCTGAAGCGGTTCCTGACGGAGGCGAAAGGCGAATTGTTCTTCAGATCGACAAACTTCGAACAAAAGGCGTTGATCGAAACGTCGGTCAAGTCGGGGCATTTTGACGGGTCAAGGTTTGCCGCCGCGTTCGCGCGCTTTGCGTCGAACGGATGCTACCTGGACTCGGAATTAAATCCCGTCGGTTTTTACAACTTATTGAGCGTCGAGCTTTGCCGGGAAATCCTGAATTATAATCGCTGGTCGCGCGATACGGACGTTCAGCAGTCGTTGACGCAAGTCGACGCGTCCAATCAAGCCGTCGCGATCGCGCCGCTCGTTTATAAATCGCTCGACGATCTTTGGAAAGCCGACGCCGCGCGCTACGCGCTTCTCAAGAAGAACGCGGAATTCTCCGAAAACGTCGCGAAAATCGAGAAGCCTGTGATTACGGAAGATTTTATTTTCAGTTCAAGGTAGACGTCGTTTAAAGCCGCGCGTTCAAGAGCGATGAAAAGGCGCCGCGACGGGAGCCCGGAGAATCTCCGTCGCCGCGCAAGACTCGCAAAACGCCGAAGATTCTATAAAAAAAGGGCTCTAATGGGAAACCCCAAAAGAGCCCGGCACAACGCTGCAAGGACTCGAACCTTGAATGAGGGAACCAAAATCCCTAGTGTTACCATTACACTACAGCGTTAGCGTTGGACAAGTATAACTAAAGACGGCCGTCGCGCAAGGGGTCTTTTGAAAAAACGGTTATTATTTTTTCACGATAACGACGGTGGCGTCGGAGTCTAAATCGTCTTCTTCCGCGTTCGGATCGATTCTGTTTCCGCTGTCGTCGTACCGAACGTCGGCGAGCGCGGTTCGTTTGCCGGCGGCCGCCATGAGTTTTAAGTAGATTTCGTTTTTACTCCGCGAACGCTCGATTTCCGTCCGACGTTCCTCTTCGGTCGGCGGTTCTCCGAGCGCCGCGTCGCGTCGCGCCAACTTGTCGGCGGTCAACTTTTCGGAGAATTCGCCCGAATAGATCTCGGCGATCGCTTCCGCGATTTCCGGAAGGTACCGCATGAACACGGCGCGGCGGGATCCTTCCTGCTTGACGCGTTCGCGACGCTTTAGGAAGAGCCCGAGCTTGCGACCGACCGTTTGAAGCGCGAGTCGGAGTTCCTTTTGAATTTCCGGATAGGCGGCGAGAGCTTCTTTCGACTCGCTCGTATAGGGCGCCCAGACGCTCGCGAAGTGCGCGATGATCGTCAGTTGACCTCGCGGAAGCTGACCGCGCGTCTGCTGGAGACCGTAGGAACGCCAGTTCATCTGCATAATCGTTTGCGTTATCGCGCACGCGCCCGCTTGGAATTGAAGCGGAACGCGATTGGCGTATCGATAGACGGACGTCGTTTGCCCTTCTGACAAATTCAGCGTCTGCAGCGCTTTAAGCAGGTTTTCAAATTCTCTCGGCGTCAGTTTGCCCGGCGAGACGCGCGGACGGATATTCGCCGCCTTAATAATCTTGTCGGCGTTGTCGGAACCGATTCCGTCGAACGACGCGGTAAGGAACTGACGGATTGTTCTCGAATCGCTTTCGGAGAGGTATTCCTGCAACGATTCGCGCGTGACTTTTTGCGTGGAAGGACCGCCCCCGTAAGCGAGACCAACTTCGATTTGGAAAGGATTGCCGCGATAGACCGCGGGCGGTCGCGTCGCCGCCGTAAAGAACTCGCCGGGCACGATCTTGCGCAGCCCCGCCAGAATGTTTTGTTCTCCGATGGGCACGACGCAGTCGCTCGAAGGCGCGGGTATTTTCGTATTGTTGATCGCGTGGAAGAGTTTGGAAACGTCTTCGCGCTCGAGCGTATGAGGATCGGTTCTTTTACCGATTCCCGCCTTTTCGCAAATAGCGGTCGCGACGGAGTTGGAGACGCGGCAGAACGATTCCTTAAGGAATTTGTTCATCGTCGTAAAAGGCGTGTCTCGCGTCATTTCGAGCAATTTTCCCAATTCGACGCCGTAGGGGTGGGGCTGAATTTCGATCGGCTCGGGCGGGAGCTGATCGACGGAGGCCTCGTAATGAAAGACGTTTCCGTCGGGATCCGTATAGTGAAACGTCGCGTGCGGATTCGCCAGCGCCGTCTGTTCGAGGTATTCGTCGACGCTTCCGCGTCCGCGTTGGTATTTCGCCTCGAGTTCGATCGTCACTCGCGTGCCGCTGACGACCTCTTCCCAGTCGAGCGAGTGATCGACAAGATATTGCCGTCCCTCGGCGTTCGCGGGAATCGCTTCGCCCGCGCCCTTGCCGTTGAGGACGTTCGGTTTGTTTGTTTTCGAATCGATTCTTACGACAAAATACATCGTCGGGCGGCGAATCGACGTTTTGGAAAGAACTTCGAGCGGTTTTCCCGTCGTGAGCAGACCGTACATACCCGCCGCGCTGATTCCGATGCCTTGCTGACCGCGACTCATGCGGAGCCTGTGAAACTTTGATCCGTACAGGAGTTTGCCGTAAATCAACGGGATCTGTTTCGGCTCGATGCCGGGACCGGCGTCCTGAACGGCGACGCGGAAACGGTTGTCCGCGACGCGGTCGACTTTGACCCAGATTTCGGGGAGGATACCCGCCTCTTCGCACGCGTCGAGCGAGTTGTCGACCGCTTCTTTGACGGTCGTCAGGAGCGCCTTGCGAGGGTTGTCGAATCCGAGCAGATGTCTGTTTTTGGCGAAAAATTCGCTGACGGAAATCTCTTTCTGCGCCTTGGCCATTGAAGCGGCGTCCGCGCGTTTGCGTTTCGGAGCTTTGGACGGCGTCTGTTCGCGGGCGACGCGCGTCGAATCGGCGGGGTCTTGCGCGGAGCCGGCGTTTTCGACGTTTTCGTCGTCATTGTCGAATTCGCGCGCGACGTCGGGAGAAGAGACCGGCGTCGAATCGTCGATTTGAGCGGCGGCGAATAGCGGCGCGGAGTCTTGAGGGGCGTTCGGAACGGAGTCTGAGAAATTCAAAGGGTCGTCCTTTCGTGGAACCCGGCGCGCGCGTCGGGTTCAATAACGAAACAATCCGCGCGGAGACGCCGAGGCGAATTTCGCGCGGTCAAAAACTACTGGGAAATCCGCGAATGCCATTCGAGAATAGCGTCGGCGAACGCGTCCGGATTTTCAAGAGGAGGCACGTGTCCCGCGTCCGGGATCGTGGCGCGCGAACCGTTGGGCAACGCCTCGGCGATCGCGTCGAGCGATTCGACGGAAGACAATTTATCGTCGGCTCCTCCGAGCACGAGAATCGGCGCCTCGACGGTTGGGAGCAAATCGACCAGATTGCGCCTGACCGCCATTCCCCTGGATCCGGCGGCGACGCCTTCCGGCGACTGCGACGTGATAATATCGCTTAACAAGGCCGCGATTTCCGGCTTGTCTTTCGTCGTTTTCGGCGAAACGAGACTTGGAATCATGTTGTCGGCGAGCGTATGGACGCCGAAGGAGTCGATCGTGTCGGCGAGGTAATTGCGTCCGGCCGCTTTTTCTTCGGGGTCGGCGGACGCGTTCGAATCGCAAAATATCCCGCCGGCAATGATTTGGGGTCGACGTCGCAGAAGTTCAAGGAGAATATATCCGCCCATCGACAGCCCGCAAACGAAAATCTTTTCGCCTTTGTTTCCGCGTTCGCAGGCAATTTCCGAGCCGAGAATCGCCAAATCGTCGGCGAAACGCCCCATTTTGACGCGCGGGGCGCCGAGAGAATTGTGGCCGTTCGAGCCGAGCGGCGTTTTGCCAAAACCTCTCAGATCGGGAACGACGCAATGAAAGCGCGCGGCCAGTTTATCGATCACGGGCTCGAAAAGCCGACCGTCGAACGGGAAGCCGTGCGCAAAGATTAAAATGGGGCCCGAACCCTTGGCGTTGACGAAATAAGCGGTGTCGTCGACTAAGTACTTTTTCATGAAAGCGTTCCTAAACGCGGGTTTCGCGGCGTCGACGAGAGAACGAGCGCGCGTCGCCGTCGCGAGAAGCTGGAATGTCGTTCGCGCGGCTCCGCGCGAAACGAGCGCGCGGACCCCGCGCGGTTATTATACCGAATTTTTCAAGGAGTCGCCCCGATTTATCTTTTTTTTTGCGACTTTTTAACAGTCTGGATAAAAAAGCGCTAAAATAGGAAAAGGCGGAGACGGCTTATCATACAAAAACGCTCGCTCGACGTCAATATCGGACGCGTTGACCGGGTTGACGACGCCGACGTCATTATATCCGGTAAAAAAACCTTTCCTCTAAAAAAAAAGCCTTGATTTGACGAAACCGACGATTGGGAGGCGCGTTTGGTCGGCGACGCGGATTCTCGCGCTTGCGTTGTCCGTCGTCCCGAATTTTTGTCAGGGAGATATTTTGATGTTGTTCGATCGGATTGGTCGCCCGGCGGCGTTGGCGCTCGCGGCGATTCTCGTCGCGGTCTTCCCCGCCGCGCAAGACGCCAACGCGCAAATCAGCTTCGGAAAGATGCGCGACGCCGCGGAAAAATCGAACGGCGCGCCAAAAGTTGAGGACGACGACGAAAGCGAAGCCTTCGACGTCAAGCCGGACGAAAAAAAGAAGAATCAGGCGCCGTCGAAGACTTCCCCTAAACGTTCGACCGCGCGACCGCAAACTTCGCTTCCGCCGACCGACTCGGCGGGTTCGAACGCCGACGTCGAGGAGAACGATTCGGAGGAATCGCCGACGTCCGCGCCGGTTAAGCCGTCCGCGCGTTCTAAAACCGGCGCGCCCGAGAAAGACGCGTCAGGCGCTTCCGCGGACGGCAAACGCGGACCGATACTCGGCAAAGCGACGTCTCACAAATACCGCGCCGGCATGATCTTTCGCGCGGCGGCGAACGGAACGTGCTCGAACGTGATCGGAACCGCGCCCGTGCCGATGGATTTTCCAGAACAGAAAGTTCGAACGCTCGAAGAGGAATTCCCTCGCGACGCGAAAGTCGAGTACAGGGACGTTAAAGAAGGCGGCGCGCGACAACTCGTCTTCAAGAAGCGCGAGTTGAGGGCGGGTCAGGCGGCGCAAGCGACCGCGCTCTACGAAGTCGTTCGGTATCCGTTGCTTCCTCCGACGGATCCTGAAATTTATGAAATTCCCAAAAAACCGACGCCGGAAATTCGCCGCTACTTGAAAAACGGACCGTACGTCGAGTCGACGTCGAAAACTATTCGCGCGATCGCGAAACAGACGACGGACGGAGTCGGCGGCGCGTGGAACAAAGTCGACGCGATTCTCAAATACGCGCGCGACAACGTTCAGTACAAAGAGGTTCTTATTGAAAAGCCGATGCGCGGAGCGCTTGCCGCCGTCAAGAGTCGGGAAGGGGATTGCGAAGACTTGTGCGCGCTCTTCATCGCGATGTGCCGCGCTTCCGAAATTCCCGCGAGATTGGTGCGCGTTCCCGGACATTGCTGGGCGGAATTCTATTTAGTCGACGACAAAAAAGAAGGGTACTGGTTCCCGGCTCAGGTCGCGGGAACCGAACCGCTCGGTTCTCTCCAGGACACGCGCGTTATTTTGCAAAAAGGAGACAGCTTCCATCTTCCGGAAACTCCGAAAGAGGAATCGCTCTACGTGAAAGAACTCTTCATGGGCAACGTCAAGGACGGGGGAGGCGATCCCGAATATCAGTTCGTCCAGGAGACCGATCCTCGCGACTGACCGACGGGACGATCGACCGCCGCGCGAAGCGACGGACGATCCGCGTTCATTCGCCGCGGCAAGCGCAATCTCGGCTTCCCGTCCAGCCGGGCGCGGCGCGTTCGACGACGATTTTCGAATGCAACCCGCCTCTTGGCGTGAATTCGGCGACGACCTTAATGTACCTCGGCTGCATGACGGCGACCATATCGTCGAGAATCTGATTCGTGAGCCGTTCGTAGAAAACGCCTTCGTTGCGATACGCCTGCAAGTAGAATTTCAGGCTTTTGAGTTCGACGCAAGTTTTGTCGGCGACGTACTCGAACGTGATCGCGCCGTAGTCGGGCTGACCGGTTTTAGGGCACAACGACGTGAATTCGGGGCAGACGTGCTTGATGAGATAATCGCGGTCGGGATACGGATTCTCAAACGTTTCAAGGATATCGGGAGTCGGTTTCCTGGCGATGACGTCGGGCATTGGCTTTTCCTCGCTGTCAGTAAAAATCAATAAATCGCGTCGCGTTTTTTAAGACGGTCGTTCCATCCGCGCGACTTCCTCGGCGAAGGCGACATAGTCCTCGGCGCCGTTTGATTTCGGGTCGTACTTCAGAATCGATTGACCGTAACTGGGAGCCTCGGCCAAACGAATGTTTTTACGAATGTTCGTTTCAAAGACTTTCACGTTGTTCCAGGACTTGGGACGTCCCTCGCTTTCGCTGAAAAACGTTTCGACGTCGTTGCGAACGTCGCTCGAAAGCGTCGTTCGCTCGAACATGCACAGGACGACTCCGGAAACGCGCAGACGCGGGTTCAGGCGGCGCGAAACCAAATCGATCGTTTGGAGCAATTTGCTCAAGCCGTGAAGCGCCAGGAAATGGGGCTGAAGAGGGATGAAGACTTCTTCGACCGCCGCGAGAGCGTTTAACGTCAAGACGCCGAGGGACGGCGGGCAATCGACGATAATATAGTCGAATTCCATCGAGTCGGCGGCGATTTTGTCCCGCAGGATGAGTTCGCGTCCGACGACGCTCGCAAGCTCGAAGTCGGCGGACGCCAAATCGAGATGCGCGGGCGCGAGCCAAAGGTTTTCCGAGACTTCGCGTCGGATTGATTCAAGCGTCTCGTTGCACACGAGCACGTCGTAGACGGACGGGAATTCTTTTTCGAACGTTAGACCGAGGTGCAACGAGGCGTGCGCCTGAGGATCAAGGTCGATCAACAAGACTTTTTTGCCTGAGGCGGCGAGGGCTGAGCTGAGGTTGACGGACGTCGTCGTTTTGCCGACGCCTCCTTTTTGATTCATGACCGCGATCGTTCGCATTGATTACTCCTTTGTCGCAACGCGTCCGCGACTTCCCGCAAGGACTGGCGCCTCGACCGCGCGGACGCAAGAGTATAAACGAAAGAACGCGACGGCGCAAGACGAACAAAATAAAAATTTTTTACGATTAGAATAATTGATTTTATTGATGGAATCGTTGTTTTTGCGTTTATAAGTCAATAAAATTGTCAAAATGGTTAAAATTTTTAAATTATACTTGTTAAAAAATACCCATTTTTACTTTAACTATCTACTCTATTTTGTCAAAGTTGTTATAATGTGAGAGTCGGGGGTTATTTCCCCGACCGAAATCGCGGCGCCTAAGGCGCGTTCGCGCGGTTACTCCGCCTCGCGTTTTACGCTATGGAGTCGCGGTTTTGTATGGAAGACAAGCCAGAGTCTTCTCCTTATGCGGACGCCTTGCCTTTTATATTCGCCGGTTCCCGACTATTTTAACAAGATTTCGCGTAAAGCGAAAAAAGAATCAAGCGGAAAAAGGCGACTCGCCGATAATGGCAGAGAAACGTTTAGGCGTATTCTCTGGTCGTTTCGTCATATTCGACGTTCCCCGACGGTTGGAAGCGGCCGTCGAGGGCTGACGCGTTCACAATATGAATAAGGAGACGGTTCATCCGTTAGAGTTATTGGAGGATAAAATGAAGAAGATTTTTGGGGCGGCGGTTCTCGCTGTTGCGGCGTTCATGGCGTTCTCGCTTGAACAGGCGCAAGCGGCTTACTGCGGCGCGTGCTCGTACGCTTGTTGCCGACCTTGCGCGACCGAGTTTACGACGCAGTGCAACGTCGTGATGAAGACTTGTCGCAAAGTCGTATGCGAGAATCAGCAAGTGACTTGCTATCGCACGCAAGTTGAACGCATTCCGGTGACGCGTCAGTGCACTTTCACGAAGTACGTTCCCGAACGTCAAGCGCGTCAGGTTACCTACACCGTCAACCGCATGGTTTGGGAGAATTGCCAGAAAACGGTCAATCGCGAGGTTCGCCGCACCGTTTGGGAAAACGTCCAAAAACAGGTTCCGTACACCGTGATGGTTCCGGTCACCGAGCAGAAGACGCGGACGTACACCGTCAATCGTCGCGTTTGGACCGAAGTTCCGCAACAGGTTTGCTACACGCAAATGGTTCCGGTCACCGAGCAGAAGACGCGTTGCTACACGGTTAACCGCGTCGTCTACGAAGACGTCGAGAAACAGGTTCCCTGCACGACGATGGTTCCGCAAACCTATACGAAGCAGGTTCCGGTTCAATCCGGTTGCTGGCAGGATCAATGCTACACGATTCCGGGCAAAGTCGTCTATCGCCGCGTCGCCTGTTGCGATCCGTGCGACCCCTGCGCCTGCATGCGCACGAAGATTTGCGCGGTTCAGTGCCCTCCGCAGACCTGCACGCGAAAAGTTTGGGTTCCCCAAACGTGCATGAAGGAAGTGACCTGCACTCGTATGGTTCCCTGCACGACCTATCGAACGGTTACATGCAAAGTCGCGAGATGCGTCCCGGAAACGAAGACCTGCGCGTACAACGTCTGCCGTATGGTTCCGCAGCAATGCACCCGCACGGTCATGAAGAAATGCTGCCAGATCGTTCCCGAACAGAAGACCTGCACGTATAACGTTTGCCGCATGGTTCCGCAACAATGCGTTCGCACTTGCACCTACTGCGTCGCGAAGTGCGTTCCGGAAACGAAGACCTGCACGTACAACGTCTGCCGCCTGGTTCCGCAGCAATGCACCCGCACGGTCATGAAGAAATGCTGCCAGATCGTTCCCGAACAGAAGACCTGCACGTATAACGTTTGCCGTATGGTTCCGCAACAATGCGTCCGAACGGTCAACTGCAAAGTCTGCAGGGTCGTTTGCGAAGTCGTTCCTCAAACGGTCAACTATCGCGTCGCGAAGTGCGTTCCGCAAACCTGCACGCGCACCTGCTACACGACGGTCATGAAGCCGGTTCAGTGCACTCGCAACGTCACCACGTATCAGCTTTCCTGCAAGCAGGTTCCTTACACGGTCACCCGTTGCGTCCCGCGCGTCGTAACCTATCAGGTTCCGGTTCAAGTCAACGTTTGCGCGCCTTGCCAACCCGCTTGCGCTCCTTGCGCCAGCCTCGGTCGCATTCGCGCCGCCCTTGGTTGCCAGGCTTGCGATCCCTGCGCCGTGACTTCGACGGTCGCGGATCCCGCCTCCTGCAACTGATTTTTAGTCCAAAAGCTCGACCGACGGGTCTCCCTGCGGTTTCTCGAAGGTCGGGCGTCCCATGCTTCTAACGGTGAAAGCCGTCTTCCGAGCGCCTCGCGCCTTTTTTCGCGCGGGGCGTTTGGCGTTTCTTGCGCGGCTCTTGAGAAAAATCCCTTTTCGATTACAATTCGCGTAGTTGTTTAGCGTTGTTTTTACGTTGGAAAGGCAAGATATGGCGACTTCGCTCGATTGCATGCTTTGCATTCTCCGTCAATCTCTGGAAGCGGCGAGATTCGCGACCCCGGACGTCGAACTACAGACGAAGATTCTCGAAAGAACGATGCGCGCGACGTTGGACTCCGGACTTGATTCCGATCCCCCTCTTCTCGGCACGATCGTGCATCGTATCGTTCGAGACGTCGCGCGAGACGCGGATCCGTACTATAAGGAGAAAAGACGATTTAACAAAATGGCGCTCGGTCAGTTGCCGAAAGTTCGACGGTGGATTGAAGACGCCGAGGACAAATTTGAGACGATCGTCCGTTTGGCGATCGCGGGCAATTCGATTGATTTCGCGCTTGGCATGATCGACGAGAAACTTATCGACGAATCGATCCGCAAAGCGATCGATCAGCCTTTTGTCGGCTCGATCGACGACTTTCGAGCCGCCGTCGACGCCTCGCGAACGATCCTTTATTTGACCGACAACGCCGGCGAGATCGTTTACGACCGTCTTCTTCTTGAACTCCTTGTTTCAGAAGAGTTTAAGAAAGACGCGACCGTCGCGGTTCGCGGCGAGCCGATTCTTAACGACGCGCTCCTTGAAGACGCCGCGGAAGCCGGAATCGACGAAATTGTTCCCGTGATCGGCAACGGGGGCGACGGACTCGGCGTTTTGTTCGACCTGACGTCTCCCGAGTTCAACGAACTTTTCGCGAACGCCGATCTGGTGATCGCCAAAGGGCTGGCCAACTACGAAACGCTCGGCGTCGGTCCGACAAAAATCGAGCCGAAAAAAATAGCGTTTCTCTTCAAAGCGAAATGTCCGTTCATCGCCGGACGCGTCGGCGCCAGACTCGGCGATCTTGTCGTGAAGGTTCAGCGACGGCGCGAGTGAAGAAACTCGCGTTCAGTTCGATTAGGGCGTCTTTTACGCTTTGTTTTTCCCTGTTGACTTTTTCGCGCGCCGACTCTTTAGCAAACGTCTCGTTTCTATTTCCGTAAAAACGTCTTGAAAATTATCGGGCGGAACGCGGCGACGCAATCCGGGAAATAAAAAACGACGCGCGACGCTTGGGGAAGACCCGAATCTTTCGATTCGAGCGCGTCGCGCGTCGAGTTTCGATATGTCGACGCGACAAGGATCGGCGTTTTGATCAGCGTCTGCTGGTCGTCGGGTTCGGCGCGGCGGTTCTCGCTTCGCGGCTCGCTCGCGATTCGGCGGTCGCGCTTGCGGGCGAAATCGTTTGGCGCGTCAGATTGTCGACGATCGTCGAGCGTTTGACGGCGTTGGCGTAATATTCGCCGGCGGCCGCGACTTCGCGCATCTTGCGAAGCTGGGAAACGATCGTGTCGCGGACGTCGTCCAAAGCGACCTCGCGCGCGGGAACGCGTTCCTGACAGTACAAGATGACGAACGTCGACGGGTCGACCTGAATAATCTGGGACATTTCTCCCGGCTTAAGCGCGAACGCTTCTTCTTCAAGTTGCGGATATCCTCCGTTTTTCACGATCGGCGCGATTCGTCCGCGCATCTGCTTGCCGTCCGGCTCGATCGAATAACTCGCCGCCAATTCCCCGAAGACGTCTTCGAGCGTTCTGTTTTCTTCTTTGGGCATAGTTCTGGCTTTTTGCCAGACCTCTCTCGCGCGCCGCTCGTCGCCGAGGACGATTCCCAGACATTGAACGCGCTCGCCGTAGTTCGCTTCGAAACTCTTTTGAATGTCTTCGTCCGTGACTTTGACCATTCCTTCGGACAACTTGCGCAACGCGACGCTTGGCCAAACGATCGTTCTTTTATAGTTTTCCTCGGTAGTGTTGTACTTTGCGAGTTCCGAACGCATATACTCTTTAATGTTCGGGGAGCCGTCCTGGAGCGGGAAAGTTGTTTCGGCGGCATGAATCCAGACGTCGGTGGCGACGTCCTGATCGGTCACTTTCAAGCCGACTTTTTTGCACTCCTGTCGAACGAGCGCGATGGAGATCATCGTCGCCAAATCCTGTTCGGCGTAGAGTTTCATGCACATTTCAACGACGGCGTCCAGATAGACGGGCGCTCCGTTGATCGTCGCCGCGACGTTCGGATACTGTTTCGTCAGGTCGGGATTACCGAGAATATTGACGACGTTCGCCTCGCGTCCGAGCCTCGTGAAAAGATCGTTGGCGGCCGACTTAAGTTTCGCCGCGCTCGCCTGAACCTGAATTCGTTCTTTAACCGAGTCGATTTGATCCTGCGCGACAATCGGATCGTATTTGTTTTCGCAACGGAACAACACGAATTGATTTTGAGGTCCGTAGGGACCGATTACCTCCGAGACTTCGTCGACGTCGAGCGCGAAGAGAAGGTCTTCCATATTTTTATCGGCGAGCGTTCCATGAAAGATCGGCTGCATGCGTCCTTTGTTCGAAGCGGTCGCGACGTCGAGCGACTCGTCTTTCGCGACGACTCCAAAATCTTCGCCGCCGTCGACGACGCGGGCGCGAAGATCGTCGGCCTTTTCTTTCGATTCGCAGACGATCATTTGGAGCGAAATTGAAGGCCCGTAAGACTTTAAGTACGCGGCTTCAAGTTCTTCGTCGGTCAGCTTGATTTCGTCGGCGACGAGCGCCTGCAACGCGAGCCTCGGCCAGACGACCTCTTCGGCGTATTCCTGATAACTCATCGAAGAGTCTTTTTGAACGACGTCAAGATACTGGGATTTCGTGAGGCGGAACGATTTCGCGAGCCGTTCGATTTCGGCGTCGACGTCCGATCGCGTGATCGCGATTCCCTGACGCTTGCATTCGGCGAGGACGAGCGCGCGGTTCAATATGCGCGAAAGAACGTCTTCGCCGTGCGCTTTGAGCGATTCGTCCTGAAGTTGCGCGAGCGTGATTTGCTCCCCGTTGACTTCCGCGACGATTTCAGGATACGGCTTCATGGCGTTTTGACGAATCGGGTTTTCCGACGCCACGTTGTTGACCGCGCGGTTGGCGGATTGTCTTACGGAACTCTTTTCAGCCGCGCTCGCGACCGCGACGATCAACGTCAGCGCGATCGCGGCGCTCGCGCCCAACATATGCTTGTTCAAACGATTCATAGGACTCGTCTCTCGAATGGATCCCGATTACGATTTACTGTTTTTTATTGCGTCGAGCCGATTAAAACCGACCCTTTTCGGGACTATAACGTTTATTGACGGAGCGCGTCAAGAGAGGTTTTGTTTTTTCGAGAGTCGCGTCGGGGTCGGTTCCCGCCGTCGGAGCGCAAGACGCTCCGGTAGAAAGCGCGAAAGAAGATCGACGCGAGGGCTGATTCGGCGCCGATCAAAAGAACGCGTCGGCGCTAGTTGAAGAACAATTCGATTTCTCTTCGCGCGGCTTCGACGGAATCGGACGCGTGAACGAGGTTTTCCGTCTGATCGTTTCCAAAATCGCCGCGAATCGTTCCCGGCTCGGCGTCCGCGCCGTCGGTCGCGCCGACAAGTTTCCTGACGACCGCGACGGCGTCGCGTCCTTCCCAGATTGACGCCAGAACCGGACCTCGCGTTATATACGCGGCGATTTTCGGGAAAAACGGCTTGTCGACGAGACGCTCGTAATGCTTCTCGGCAAGCTCGCGAGAGACGTCGCGCCAAAGGAATTTTACGGGCTTAAGCCCTTTGCGTTCCAATCTTTCGACGATCTTTCCGATCAATCCGCGCTCTATCGCGTCCGGCTTGAGCATGACGAACGTTCGTTCGATTGTTTTCATACTGTTCTTTCCAGCCGACGAAAGGCGCGGCGTTCAATGAAAGCTAAACTTTGAGTCTCTTTCGGCTCGCTTGTCGATTTCTTTGATTTCCTCTTCGCTCAGCGTTCGAAAGCGAACCGTCTTAAGCTCGCCTTCGCTGACCCAGCTCGCGAATCCCAGCGGCTCGCACCGCGACACTTCAAAGCGCGTCTTCAAGGAATGTCCTTCGACGACGTAGTCGATCGTCTTTTCGTCGTTGATCCAGACGCGAACCGTTCGTCCTGTGACCTGGACGCGGAACCGATACCACTGATTCGTCTTGAAATTCATAAACGACGAGGTCGAATTTTCCGACGCGTCCATATCGTCGATACTCGAGATTCCCACGACGAAGCCGCCCCAGCCGCCGTTGACGAACGTGACGTATTTGTCCTTAATGGGGAACGTCAAGGCCGAGAAAAAGTCCGTTCCGGAGGTTCGGCGCGACACGTACTCGATTTCATAATTCTCGCGCGGAATCTTGATTCCCGAGCCTTCTTCGTCGAATCGGATCGACGTCGTCGTCGGGCCCATGCCCAAAACGAGAACGTCGTCTCTGACTTTGACGACGAAATCGCCCGCGTCTTTAATATCGATCCAGCCGTCGAGCGATTTGCCGTCGAACAAATTTGTCCATTCGTATTTGTCGTCGTCCGCGCGCGACGCGGCGAGCGCGTCGAAAACGGGTTTTTTCTCGTCGTCCGCCGCCGACGCCGGCTTGGCGAAAAAAGAAAGGAAAATCGTCAGACATACCGTTGCGTAAAGCGCTCGTTTCATCTCAAAATACCTCGCGCGCAAATTAAATTCCTGTTCTCTTTGTTCAAAACGTTCCATGAAGGAACCGTTCCATGAGTTCGCAGCCGCGCTCGTAGAATCGCGCCGACGCTTCGCCGGTCGTTTCGTCGTAAGACGCCAAGCCGTCTCCGCGAACGTCCGAACCGACGATCATCCACGGAACGCGACCGCGCGAATGGGTTTTCGTCGCGACGGGCGTCGGATGGTCGGGCGAAATCAGAAGCCGCCATTCGGGGAACGTTTGCAATTTGTCTAAAATGGGGGGCAGCGTTTCCTGATCGATCCTTTCGAGCGAACGGATCTTTTTCTCGACGCTTCCTTCATGACCCGACTCGTCGGGCGCTTCGACGTGGACGACCACGACGTCGTATTCGTCGAGCGCTTTGGCGGCGTATTCGCCTTTGCCCGAGAAGTTTGTGTCGACGTATCCGGTCGCGCCGGGAACTTCGATCGCGTCCCAGCCGACGATTTTCGCGATTCCGCGCAAAAGGTCGACGGCGGTGATCATCGCGCCTTCGCCCCAGCGGTATTTTTGCGAGAACGGCTCCGCCGCCGGACGCTTGCCCTGCCCCCAGAGCCAGCAGTCGGTGGCGGGCAATTTGCCCTCGGCGACGCGTCTGAGGTTCGTTTTGGCGGTCTTCAGATAATCGGCGCACGCGGTCGTTAGTTTGCGGACGTATTCGGCGCCCGGCCCTTGGGGACGAACGTCGGCGATCGACCTGTCGGAGTAATCGTGCGGCGGAACGGTCTTCGTTTCGGCGTCGAACGGGAAGGGTCTGTCGTCGGACTCGGGTCTGAAGACGACCGCGTTGCGATAGCTCACTCCGGGCGCAAATTCGATCGTTCCGCCAAGTTCGGGCGCCATTTCCTTCCAGAGCGGCGCGACTTCGCGCTGAAGCCCGGCGAGGAGTTCGGCTCCGTCTTCGCTGGAAATATGCCCGGCTGTAAACGATTTCATCACCTCGTCTTCCAGACAGACGAGATTGCAGCGCCACGCCCAGTCGTTGGGACCAAGTTCGATTCCCTGCGCGACGACTTCAAGCGGCGAACGTCCCGTGTAGATTTCAAGAGGATCGTAGCCCAGCAGGGAGAGCGTCGCGACGTCGGAGCCCGGAGAAAGCGAATCCGGCACGTTGCGCGAACAACCCTGGACGCCCTCGGGCGCCCAACGATCGAGCGTCGGCGTATGAGCCGCGCGCATCGGCGTGAGACCTCCGAGCGAATCGATTTTATCGTCGGCGAAACCGTCGGGAATCACGACGACTCGTTTGGGATGATTCATGTCGGACGCCCTTATCGCGGAATATCGCGCGTCGCGACGACGTCGACGCCCGTGTTCAGGATATTCGGGACGATCACGTCGCCGCGTTTAATCGGCTTGACGACGCGAACGGCGTTTACGACCTTCATAGCGTCGAAAATAACGCCTTTGGGAATTGGCGCGGCGGTTCTCACGGGCGCGACTTCGAGCGTTTCGCCTTTGTCGTCGACGACGCGGACGGTCGTCGTCAGGGTTCGCGTCGGACGGGTCGCCTCGGCGATTCCGTACTCCGCGCCGCGTTTGCAGGAGTTGCCCGTTACCGTTCCGGTTCGCGCGTCGACTTCCAACGCGCAGCCTCTCGGGCAGACGATGCATGTGATCTGTTGGACGCTCATTTGTTCCGTCTCCTCTATTGGGACCGCGTTATTGGGAGTAAGTCGCGCGGCAGTTTTTCGTCTCCCAGAAATCGACGCGTTCGACGTTTAAACCTCTGGATTTCGCGTATTCGTAAATCATGAGGGCGAATCGTTCGGCGGTCGGATTTCCCTCGACGAGAACGACGGGCTCGCCCGCGTCGAGCAGGATTCGCGCGAGCGGGTCGTCGTCGGCGAGAAAAACGCGGTGATCGAGTTGGTCGTCGATCCATTGACCGACGATCGCCTTCAAATTAACGAAGTCGAGCGCCATGCCGCGTTCGTCGAGGGAATCGACGGCGATGACGACGCGCGCCTCGGCGTTGTGTCCGTGAAGACGCTTGCATTTCCCGTCGTAGCGATAGAGACGATGCCCGTATGAAAAAGAAAAATCCCGCGCTACGGTAAACATTGGCGTTCTCCAAGGTTCCAGCAAACGGCTCCGAAACGCGACGTTTCCCTTCGTCGGGGCGAATGGAGCTTTCCGACTCGAGTTGGCATTATAACGTCTTTTTCGATTTTGGGAAGCGAAGAGGAATTTTCCGCAAATTACTTGCTTTTTTTTCGCGATTTTTTTCGCTTGGGGACGATAAAAGAGATAAGATAGATAAAAGAGATAATTAAACGCGAAGATTAATCGGTCAAGACGCGGCCTTTGGGTTCGATCGTCGTCTTGACGAGGGGCGTTTTCCCCGAGCTTTGCGCGACGCGAATAGTTACGTACGATCGATGGAAACCTGGTTTTCGCCGCGCGTCCAATAGGCGGCGCGAGTTTTATCGACGTGTTTGGGTCGCTTTGTTGCGGCGAATTCCTAAGGAGGATGTTATGAAATCGAAATTGGCTCTTTGTTTTATAGCGGCGTTTGGATTCGTCGTCGCGAACGTTTCCGCGCAAGATTCCGTCGACGTCGCGGCTCCCGCGCCGGCGGTCGTCGCTTCTCAGACGACCGTCCAGCCCTTGGGCGATTGCGACGAGTGCGCCCAGGGAGGCTTCGTTGGATTCGGACGGTTCGGCGGTTTGGGCAGTCCTCGCGCCTACTGGGAGCAACGCGACGCCGAGCGCCGCGACGAAATCGGTCGACGTCGCCAGATCGTCCAAAGGTCTCCTTACGCGTATCCGACCGGAGAGCTTCAGGACTGGGCGCGTTTCCGCAACTATCCGTACGTGTATTACGATCACAATTTTGGAACGCGCGATATGCGCATTCCCGGATACAACCCCGCGTGGCAAAACTACTATCCCTCCGGACGACGTTATCATCAGGGCAATCATTTCAATCTTGACGTGTTCTGATCGACCGGGTTGTTCGGGAATATAACTTTGGACGCCGCCGTTTTTTGGATCGACGGCGTTTTTTCTTTTCCTGTTCCATAAATCGTGTTGTTTTAACTTATTGAAAAATAGAAAGTTGAGATTGTTTATACACAATAAATTTTTTTAAAAAGAATTGTGTGAAATCCGCTTGTCGAGTTCGCGATTTGTGTTATATTGGATTTCGGTTTCAGGAGAATATATGAAATTCCCCGCCTGCAGGCGCGTTCGCGTCGTTTTACCCGGTCCCGCGGGATCCCCAATGAAGGAGTCTTTGTATGTCGAAACGCAGTAAACGTCGTCAGTGGTGGAGAGAAGAGATCTTAGCGACCGCCGCGTAACGCGCGGTTCTTTCGCAAGAACTTGATAAAGAGCTTTGATTCAGGAGAGAATCAAAGCTCTTCTTGTTTTCCGTCGGGGAACGATCCGCGCGAGGAGTCTCTCCGCTTCCCCCATTGGGACGGACTGCAAATCAACGCGCCGCAATCGTCCAACCGTCCCGTCGGCGTCGACGTTAGATTTGCGCAAGCAAATTTTAAAATCAAGACTTTAAGAAAAGCCGAAGCCGTGTTTTAGTTCTAAAACACGGCTGTGATCGGCGAATAATTACGACTTTTCTTCAAGCGTAATTATTTCTCTTTCGCATTCCGCAGTTACGCCTTCGTCCCAATCGTTATTGACAAACGCGTCGACGCTCGAAAATTTTCTGGAAAGGTCGTAACCCTTATGGATATAAATGTCTTCTGAAAACCATATCGCTTTTTCGAAAGACAGTTGACGATTTCCAAAATCGAAAACGAGGCCCCTTGTGAGCCAGACGTCGTACGTCTGGTCGCCGTTTTTGAATAACCGTTGGTTTTCCTGAATTACCGATACGCTTTTTATCTTTTCTTTGATTGGCGTTTCGATAAATACTTTACGATCGACAACCTGATAACGTTCGGTTTCAATTGTCCATACCGCTACGTCCTCTTTTGTTCCAAAATAGTCGAGCGGTTCTGTGAAACTGTACAGGTAAAACAGACCGTTTTCCGCTTCTATTTGCACAACTTGCGAAGACGAATTAATGTAATTGAACGAATCGCGTCTTATTGCGACAAGTTCCTTTCCAACAAGAGATTGAAGTATCAAAATCTCTTGTTCTTTTAAACGAATATCTATTTTAACCATATTAAATTTGCGCGCGCCTTCCCAACTCTATATGTTGCAAGCCCGCGTCATATTGCGCTTCTCTTGGCTCTATTAGAAAGCGCGTCGTCTAATCAACTTGATAATGTTGGTCAGAAACGTCTTTAGCCTCAAAACTACCCGCGCGCCGGGATAGTATTTTATCCGTAAACAGAGCGAGATATTCGCCTTGGGCAACCGCGTAATAAGTCGGCGGATAAAGTCGTTCAATTTCCGTGTTTGGGACGGGATGTTCGGCGACCTCAAACCATGTTAAATCGTCATAGATTACGCTCGAATATCCGCAAGACAGGTCGACGTTGACTTGCCTTTTTGTCGGAATGTAGGTCTTTATGACGTTGATATTACGTTCTCTGTCAAAAACATGAAGGGTTCCGCATTGGGGACGTCGCCACATATAATTGAACAACCCCATAAAATCCTCGTAGACGGAGTCTGATTGATATAGATACGGACTTGGAACGAGATATTCCGAGCGCATCTTTTCATTATTGGGGTCGTATTTCGATTCCGTAATATTTTTCCAGGTTTCAATGGGAAAAAGAATGAGTTCTATTCCGTTAGGTTCGTCATGATAGCGTATTCCTTTTCCGCAACCTCCGCATTGTAATCCTGCCATAGTATTCTCCTTAATTCATGTCGTACATAACGCCGTTGTGGAATAATTTTACCTTACCCTTAATCCAATTTTTTCGCTTTCCTTCCTGAATCGCTTTGCTTACAATCCTATAGGCTTCCTGGTAAGACGAATATGCGGACGCTATAACCACGATTCCCTCCCGGTGTGTTTCAGGAGGATAACGATAGGCGTCCGCTGTTTTCTGTAAAATGTATTTTTTGTCGTTTCATTCAGCCGTCGTCTGAACCGCGTTCAACGTTGACGTCAACCGCCGGACTTCCGTCGGAACTTGACGCGTTGCCCCAACTTATAACGCTACCGTCTGAGAGACCGCGCCGACGACCCTTTTCCCGCCCCGTTTTTTATCATAAACAGGTATTTCAATACCGCCATGGGCTAATTAATCATATAATTCTTTGGCGGTCTTTTCAGGATCGTCTGACTCGAACATGGCGCAAGAGTCCGTCGAAGCTTTTTTAAAACGGCGATTTTGAATTCTCGTTCGCTTATTCGTCTTCCAATGGATTCATAATAAGAGGTTTTGGTCGCGTTGGAGAAGGAACAAAACGGTATTCGAGGGTTTTCTTCGTCGTTGAATCGCGCAACAGTAATCGAGTATAGTCTCCGTAAATCTCGATTTTTATCGATGAGGAAGGAATGGTCGACGCGTCAATTTCGTTCGGAAAAATGATTTCGTCCCATTCGACGTCGGTAAACACGTGCCAGAGTTCTCTGGACGGATCCCCGGCGAAGATGGAGTCGTCGACTATTTCGTACATTGACCCCTTATTGGACGGATAACGAAATATGTACAAACGCTCGCATTTTGGACAACGCCATATTTCGAACGTTGCGTCGGGAATCAACACGGGATCAGTCTTTCCTATCTTTTGTATATCTTTCCATTGTTTATCGGGATACGCCCACAATACAATATCGCTGGGGCTCATAGAATCGGTCAAGTATTCGCCGCATTCGCATTCCATATGCATTTTCATACGTCCTTTCTGTAATAGAAGTAACCTTCGTTTGTTAAAATTTCGACGTTAATAGGTAGTTTTTTATCTGAAAACGATCCACGAGCCCGGTTGACGATTTCATCAGCCTGTTTCTTGGTGATGTCCGCTTTTCTAGCGTCTAAAATCACATTCTGAGCTTTTTGTTTGACCGCTTTTTGAACGTCTTTGCTTCCCGTATTGGCGTTTGGTTTGTTTAGCGTTTTTACTTCGGTAATTGTATCATTAACCTTCAAATCTGGCGCGCGGTCTTTTTCTATTTTGGATTTGGGAATTCTTCTAACGTTATACCCCCTTTCCAAAAGTTCTCCAATAACTGGGAGTTCGTGTTGTCTAAGACCGTCTGGTTTTCCAGAAAGAGAGCCTCGAGATCTTGAACCAACAGTTCTTGAATAAAACCGCATTGGCGATTTCCGCCCCATATGGTTTCCTTTATTATACGATTCCAACTTCATGGGTAGAGAAACTGAAATCTGGTAAATTTCACGCTGAATTTCACGAGAAAACAAAAGGGACGACTGGAGAGCGGGAGAATGCGTCCATGTGAGCAGGCGTTTGTTCATCCGTATTTCTCGAAACGACGAGCGTTTGACATAACGAACGTCGTTTTGCTATCCGAGTCCAGATATTGGGGACTTTTAAAGAATGGTCTGACAATCCATTAAACCCGCGCGGTTCCGATAAATCGCCACGCATGAGTCGGCGTTCTCGGCGCAAGCCGAAATAAATCGGTCGGTTAACGAAAACGACGCCAAAAGAACGACGGCTCGCAATCGCAAAACGACTATGAGTTAATTTGCGCTAAACGCTCGCAAAGAGGCAAAAGCTCCTCGATCTTCGCTACGATTCGCTTTTGTTCCGATAAGGGAGGAACGGGAACTAATAGTGAATGCAATACTCTAGAAGACAACCCTTGAATTGATATCCCTTTTCCTGTTATCAAACCTGCATTTTTGTAATAGAAGAAAATATAGTAGAAGAAGGAAATTATCAGACTTCCAAATGGTCTCAATCTATGAATATGATTTTGAATTCGCATACTGTAATCAAAGTTCCAAATTGCGGATCTTCCGACATCTCCACCTTCAAGAACTAAAAGGTCTCCTTTTTGTACAGAACATTTTTCAATTTCCGTATCGGTAAAAAGCATCGTTTTAAGTTTATCAAGTTCAAAACGATTCCAGAATACGTTTGACGTTGTAATGTACTCGTATGGCTTCCCCAACTTGTCCGACGAATTTAGAGCCTTTCCTGTGTTATGTTGAAATAAATCTCCTATACGAACCCACTTCCACCCGTCCGGGATCTCAAACGGAATCTCGTCTTCTTTAATCTCGGGCAAGGGCTTTTCTTTTTTAATCTTTCCTTCTTTGACGAGTCGTTGTTTCTCGCGTTGAATCTCGCGATAGAGTTCTTCCGCAGTTCCTTCGTCGGGGCGTTGTTCGACGAGTTTGCCCTGAATTGCCAGCTGCAAAACGCTCTTTTGAAGATCGCCGGGAAATCGCTTGTCGAGCTCCCCAAGTCGATTCCACGCTTCCTCGTAACGCTCGACATAAGGCAAAAGTTCCTCGATCTTCGCCACGATTCGCTTTTGTTCCGATAACGGCGGGAGAGGAACCATGCAGTTAGATATTTGATTAACCGTTATTTGTGGAATTGCGGACCCTGAATACGCGAACCATATTGGTTTAAAAGCGTAACAACAATAATATAAATATTCAGGTAAGATATCATGAAGCTTGGTCGCACAAATTGTAGTTTGAGTACACGTTGCAACTTCGTCTTTAACTAACGTTACATATCCAATAGAATTGCCTCGTGCAGGAATTACTAAATCGTCTTTATGTAATTCTAACTCGGCGCATTTCACGTAACCGAGAACTGTATCAGATTGAGTTGCGCTGTAAACAGGAATTCCCTCGTCGAACAAGTCTTTTTTTAGAATGGTTTTGCCCATTCTTATATTAGCGAAAAATCCAAATCTTTTCCAAATCCAGTTATCTGGAATTGGGAATATTTCATCTTCCCAAACTTCACCCTTTAATGAGATACCTTCGTTTTTGTTTTGTTCAACCAGTTTCCCCTGAATCGCCAGCTGTAAAATACTGTTCCTCAACTCCTGCGGCGTCATTGGTTCCCCCCAAGCAAGTTCTGAATCGTATCGAGAACTTGGTCGATTTCGGCGTTAAGACTCGCTCGTTGCTCCTGATAGCGCAGTATCAAATCGCCGGGGTCGAGAATTTCGTCTTCCTGATGCGGGAACCCACACTGGTCGAGATTGTACCAAGTTCTTCGCTCAACTGCTTATAGGAATATTTCTTCGCCTTGTCGAACCCGTCGACGACGATCTCCTTTCGGTCGTTCCACCATTCCGCAACGGGCTGGAAATGTTCGAGTTTCATCGGCTTGGTCTTGCTGAAATGCTTATACCCTTCGGGCATGTCGAGCCGATAGAACCACGTTTCCTTCGTTTGACCCGTCCTGTCGAAGAAGAGAATGTTTGTCGTAATGGACGTGTACGGCGAAAAGACGCTGCCGGGCAGTCGGACGATCGTGTGAAGATTGAACTCGTTGAGCAGCTTCTTTTTAAGCGCGACTTTGGCGCCGTCGGTTCCGAACAGGAACCCGTCGGGCAAGACGACGGCGGCGCGTCCGTTTTGTTTGAGCCGTTCAATGATGATTGCCATAAAAAGGTCGGCGGTTTCGCTTGACGCAAGATCGGCGGGGAAAAAGTTTTTGATTTCCTTTTGTTCAGAACCTCCGTAGGGAGGATTCATTAAAATGACGTCGAATTGATCGCTTGGCGTATAGTCGAGCAATTTCTTGACACTTAGCGAATTGTTCCGAAAGATTTGGGGATTGTCCAACTTGTGAAGGAACAAATTTGTAACGCAAAGCAGATAAGGAAGTTGTTTTTTTTCGATACCGTAAAACGAATTGCGCCACAAATCGTCGTCTTCTGTTCTTTTGATTTTCTTTTTGAGTTCCTTAAGCCACGAGACGATAAACCCTCCGGTGCCGCAGGCAAAATCCGCCATCGTTTCTCCAATTTGCGGATTAATCGTTTGCGCCATGAAATCAGTTACGGCGCGCGGGGTGTAGAATTCTCCCGCCGACCCCGCGCTCTGAAGTTCTTGGAGAAAAGACTCATAAATACCGCTGAAAGCTTGTGATTCTTTGTAATCCTCAAGTTCAATTCCGTCGACAATGCCGACGACTTGCTTTAATAAATGACCTTCTTTCATATAATTGTTGACGTCGCTAAACGTTTCGCCAACAATGCGTTCGCGAATTGGTCGGTTTTCTTCGGCTGAGATCCTTTTTAGAGTCGGAAATAATCGATCATTAACGAATTTTAGAAACTCCGAACCGGACATTCCGTCGTTCTTGAGCTTTTCTCCCTCTTTTTTTACGCGCGCCCAGTTTTTCCATCGGCAATCTTCGGGAATGACCGGTTGATAATCGTCTTCAAGTTCCCAGTCGGCTTCTCTTGAATCGTAGGCTTTCAGAAACAGAATCCATGCGATTTGTTCAATGCGTTGAGCGTCGCCGTTAATGCCCGGATCGTTACGCATAACGTCGCGTATTTTTTTAACAAAACTTCCCACATTGCTCATAGTTACGCCGCCTTTCCCTGGTAAATCGCATTTTCAAGTTCATGAACCGCTTCGAGATAATTTTCTTTTCCGCCGAAATACCCGACAATTTTGACGGGTTGTCCCAGTTTTTGGAACGGATCGATTTTCAAAACGGCGATTTCTTCAATTTCGTAAACGCCGTGATCCGTATATTTATCGAGAAGCGCTTCGAGGACTTCGCGCGCTTTGCCGGAGTATTTGTCGAATAGACCGCTTTGTTTGGCTTTTTGAGCGCGTTCGCGCCGTGTGAGCGGCTTTTGATCAAACGCCAAATGACAGATGAAATCGAAATCGTCGTAGTTCGCCATATTTTCACGCGCTTTGAGCGCATCGAGGTCGATTCCCCAGTTTTTAAAGATCTCTCGAAAGAAATCTTTTTTGGAGGAGGCTCGCCATTCGGCAATGAACTTTTCAAGAGAACCAAAATGACCGAGGATATTGTATTTAGTGTAGTCGACGAGGTTTTCGACGCGCGTTGAGTTGGTTTCCGCGTCAAAAACGGAAAATCGCTCGCCGACAATTTCGACGCGGCACCCGTTGACGTCGACGACCGGCTTGACCTTTTTTTCCGGTTCCGGGTTTTCTTTCTCTTCCGATTTCGGCTTAGGTTCTGCTTCTTTGTCTGGGGCGAAGTCGTCGTCGATTTGAACGGGCCCGTCCCACGATTCGTCGGCGAACAGGCGCGTAACGTTGCGGAAGTCCATGACGACAAACGACTCTTTTCTCTTTATTTCCGGTATGTCGTCGCTATTGACGAGCCTCGTTCCGCGTCCGATGATCTGCTTGAACTCAGTCATCGAGCCGATATTTTGGTCAAGAATGATCAATTTCGTCGTCTTACAGTCGACGCCCGTTGAAAGAAGTTTAGAGGTCGTGGCAATTACGGGATAGGGCGCCGTTTTTGAGATGAAGTACTCCAGTTTGCTCTGACCGTATTTATCGTGTCCGGTGATTCTTACGACGTAGTCGGGGTTCTCCTTGACCATGTCGGCGTTCAAATTAACAAGTTCCATGCGCATACGATCGGCGGCGTCTTCGTCTTGACAAAAGACAATCGTTCTGGCCATGCGGTCGTTCTGTTGGAGATATTTGGTTACGCATTCGGCGACTTTTTTCGTTCGATGTTCCAAAACGATCCTACTGTCGAAGTCGGAGTTGTTGTAGACGCGGTCTTCAATGTCGTTGCCGTATTTGTCGACTTGTCCTTTATAAGGTTTCCATCCTTCGCCGACGTCGAACGTTACGTTAATAACGCGAAAGGGAGCAAGGAATCCGTCTTCAATTCCCTGTCGGAGCGAATAGGTGTAAAGGGGTTCGCCGAAGTAGTTGACGTTCGAGACGTATTTCGTCTCTTTCGGCGTGGCGGTCATGCCGATTTGCGACGCGGAGCTGAAATATTCGAGGATTCGCCGCCAGCGGCTCTCCTCTTTAGCGGAGCCGCGATGACATTCGTCGACGATGATCAAGTCGAAGTAGTCGGGCGCGAACAGCTCGCTGTAATGTTCCTGATCGTCGTCCCCGACAAGTTGCTGATAGAGCGCGAAATAGACTTCGTAAGACTGCAAAATGGAAAGGTCGTCTTTGGAGAGATCGATTTTGTGGATTTTCTTCTCCAAAGGACTGAAATCTTGCCGAATCGATTGATCGACAAGAACATTTCGATCGGCGAGGTAGAGAACTTTGCGTTTGAGTCCGCTTTCGAGAAGCCGCCAGACAATTTGAAACGCCGCGTACGTCTTGCCCGTGCCTGTCGCCATGACGAGCAAGACGCGGTCTCGACCGCCAGCGATCGCGTCGACGGTTCGATTGATCGCTACGCGTTGATAATAGCGCGGCTCTCTGCCGTTTGCCTTCATTCCCGTGTAATACGGCTGATTAAGCGCGCGTTCTTCATTTTGCGAAAGCGTTTTTCTCGACCTTAAACGCGCGACAAGTTCCTCCTCTGACGGAAATTCGTCGAGAGAAAGTTCACGTTCCTGCCCCGTGAGATAATCGTGTTCGACGAAAAAATCGCCGTTGGAACTGTACGCAAACTTGACGTCGAGCGCTTCCGCATACGCCATTGCTTGTTGAATTCCGTAGCCCGACCCATGTTTATTCGATTTCGCCTCAACGACCGCCAAAGGAACGTGCGCGTTTAGAAACAGGACGTAGTCGGCGAATTTTGGCGGTTTCTTGACTGTTTTGGAGCCTTGAAGAACAATAGGCTCGTCGGTGATCTTATATTCCAGACGTATTTTCCTCTTCGGCCATTTCTTCAGGATCGCGGGCGTTATGTATTGGTTTTTGACGTCCTCTTCGGACATTTCGTTTTTTGAAAACAGGGACTCGGTCATGGCGGGCGCTCAATCGTCGCGAATTTCCGGTTCCGGTGGGCGGAGGCGTCGACGCGACGGCGGTGTTCGTTTCGTTTATTGGAGTTTGACGGTCGTTTTGCGACGATCTTTTTGTCTTTTAATCGCGCTGTTTCGTTTCTGTTAAACGCCCGCGAATCGACGGGACCGCTTGGTTGAAACGAGACAAATTATTTTGTCTATGTCCTTGTCATTAAAATAGTTCGGTACGGGATCAATCGAGCGGACGCGACGCGAAAAAGTATAGTTTTTCGCAACGTCTAAAATGTCGTTTTTTTTAGAGAAAAACTACCTTTTTTAGTCAAAAAAGGTATGTTCTACTTGCGAAAAAGTCCAGAAAGCGTAAAATTATGACGAAAAGGACGTTTGGGTGACAAATTGCGAAAAACTATGGTTTTTCGCAATTTTTGCGCGTTCTGAGAGAGCGACTTTTTGGCAATTCCATTTGTTAGACGCGAATATGAACGAAAGATAAAGGGCGCGAAAAGCGGGGTAAAGAGCTCTAAAAAAAGAAGCGCGGAACACTAGCCCCCCGAATCCTCGGCGCGGTCGTTCTATCCTATCGGGCGCGGCGATCGTTCAGAAGTCGCCGCCAATCTCTTGACAAGGAGCCCGCGCCGGAACGCTGGGAAGCGCCTTGAAAATGTCGCCAAAAAAATCGGCGACACAATTAGCGACAAAAAAGCGACGTATTAAAGAAAAAATAAGAAACATTAAAGAAAGCTCAAAAACGCGCGGAGCCCGTAAAACGCCGAAGAGTCTATAAAAAATGGGCTCTAAGGGGAACGCCCGAAAGAGCCCGAAGCACGCCCGAAGGGATTCGAACCCCCAACCCTCGGTTCCGAAGACCGATGCGCTATCCAATTGAGCCACGGGCGCAACGCGGGTCATTATAGACCGGTTTTCTAATTTTGCAATAGGCGAAAGAGCAGTTTTTTTGACGCGGCGATTAAGAATCCCTGTTGCGCATTCTGCTGGTCAGGACGGCGAAACTTTCGGATAATTTGACGTTTTCGCACACGACATGATCCGGCAGTTCGAGCACGGTCGGGGCGTAGTTCCAGATTCCCCGGACGCCGGACTTCACGAGTTTGTCCGCGACTTCCTGCGCGGCGACCGCCGGAACGGTGATCACGCCCATTTGGACGGACGCCCCGTACCCGTTGAGCATCTTGACGTAGTCGAGCATTTCGGCGAACGGGATGATTTTATGCCCGTTGACCATTTTGCCGCATAGCGTCGGATTGGAATCGAAGACTCCGACGACATTCAGACCGTGAGCGACAAATCCGCCGTAATTGAGAATCGCGGAGCCTAAATTGCCGACGCCGACGAGAAACGCGTTCGTCGTCTGATTCCAGCCGAGGAAATTACGAATCGCCTCGACGAGTTCGTCGATCCGATACCCGACCTTGGGGCGTCCGGTAACGCCCGTAATCGCGAGATCTTTTCGGACTTGAACGCTCAACTGCCCCAAATCCTCGGCAATTCGCGTGCAAGAAACGACGCGTTCGCCCCTGGCCTTCGCTTCTTCAAGCAGGCGAAGGTAGCGCGGCAGGCGTTGTATGCTCGGAATTGGCAGGTTTTTAGGATTAATCATAACGTTCTATTGTATCGAAAGTCTTAAAAATGGCAAGCGGGGATTATTTTCGGAGGAAAAATGGATAAAACGTTAAAAGACGCTTGAAATTGAAAAAACGTCTGTTATAATCTGCAAAACGTCCGCGAGGCGGACGAGATTCACGCGCCCGTAGTGTAGCGGCAACACGGTAGCTTCCCAAGCTCCAGTTGTGGGTTCGACTCCCATCGGGCGCTCTGAGGCTCTTTCGGCGGTCTTGTCGTTAGAGCCCTTTTTTATAGGTTTTTCGGCGTTTTGCGGGTCTTGCGCGGTTTGGGGCTGTTCGTTATTGTCTCTTATTACCCCTCTTTTCCTCTTTTTTTTAGCTTTTCTTTTAGCTTCTTGTTTGAACTAAAAACGCGCCCGTTTTCGTAGCGTTTCCGGCGCGGGTTCAACGTTATAAAGTTGGCGGCGGCTCCGGTATGAACGAGACGCCGAAGGTTTTCGGCATAGTGTTCTTTTTGCGTTGCGCGGCGTTTGCGCGGCGTTTTTTTTGACTCCTTTCGCGCTTGATTTTTCTTCGAAAAAAGGTTATTCTTTCTTGCTTGCCGAGAACTGGCAAAGGCGCGGGGTTTTTATGTCGTTTCGTCGTTTAACAATCGGACTTGTCGCTTTGGCGATACTGATCGCGTTCGCCGCCGTTTACGACGGCGTCTTTGTCGTCGTTCCCGAATACGACGACGACGCGACGACCGAGGTCTTTCGCGATAAGGACGACGACGGTCGCGACGTTATCGAGACCCAGGCGCCCGAACTTCTTCCTCTCTTTCCCAATCCCGACGATTGGCGTCGCGCGAGCGCGAACGTCGTCATTCCCAACGGTCGCGAGTGCGTTTTCCTGTCCAAGGGAGGACCGGTTCTTTCGCCCGATCAAAAGACGGTCGGGTTGAACGCCTGCACCGTCGTGTTTCTCGGACCTCGCGATCCGAACGTTTCCGAACGGGAATGGATCGACCGCGCGCTCGTCTTCGAGTCGACGGAAAAAATCGAGCTGACGTTTACCGAGTCTCTGACGAATTCGATCAATTTGTCTTCCGGCGACGGGGCCGGCGTCGATTTTTCCAAATTCGATTCCGGCAGAATGCGCGGCGAGGTCGTATTGCGGACGAAACTTGGAAACGCCGACGTTATGTTGAAGACGCGCGACGTCGTCTTCAACGCGACTCAGATCCACACGAATTTCGAAGTTTTTTTCAATATCGGTCCGAACTCGGGGGCGGGCAAAGGTCTTACCATCGACTTGGAGTCGCCGATACGTTTTTCGTCGCGTTCCAGACGGGACGTCCCCGCCGAAGACGACGCCCCCGAAGTCGATTCCGACGATCCCGTTTCTCAAATCGACGAGCTCGTCGACTCCGGAAACATTGGCGCGGGGTTCTCGCTTAAAGGTATTCAACTGAACGAATTGGACGGTTGTTTTAAATTCTGCGGGGACTCGTTCGCGTCGCTTGTCGGCGGCGACGAGTCGAACGAAGAAGAATCGGAAGGGGCGGACGACGAAAGTTTCGAAAACACGCTTCTTGAAGCGCGTTGCAAGAGCAGCGTCTATTTTTCGTCAAACGCCAACGCGCTGGGCGGGTGGTGCGTTCGATTCAATAAAGACGTCGAACTTGTCGGGTTCAAAAACGGCGTTCGCGAGAATCAGCTTTTTTGCGACACGCTTTACCTGTATCTGCAAGACCCCAAACTCGAAGAGCTCGCGGGCGACAATCGCGAGATTCGCGATTACTTCGCGCGGAAACGCGTGACGGGAGCCCTCAATCGGCTCGCGCCGACGACGATCCGCGCGCTTCGCGGAGAAAACTCGCCGGCGATCGCTCGCGATTTTCCCAACAACGTTCAGCTTGAGGCGGACGAAATCCGGTACGACATTGTCGAACGCGTCGTCGATATGGCGGGCGGCGACGATCTCGTTCGCATTACGCAGTCGTCGCCGAAGAACGATTTGGAATTTACCGCCAAACATATTCAGATTCATTTGAACAAACGCGGGGAAATCGAGCGCGTCGCGGCGGGTCGACAAGGGATGTTGCAGGCGAATTTTTTCGACGAGAACGGAAGGGTTCAGCCGTTTGCGGCGACATGGAACGAAGGGCTCTACGCCGCGCCCGCTCCGGAAAAAGAAGGGTACCTGAAAATCACGTCCTCGGGGTCCGTCGCTTTTATCGCGGACGAATTGGGCGCGTTCCGTTCTGAAGAAGGCGACTTCTGGTGCCGACTCGGCGACGCGACGCAAGCCGACGCGCAGACCGACGCGCAAGCAGACGCGCAAGACGTCGCGGATTCGGACGCTCCAACGGAGCCTCCGAGTTTTTCCGTGAAATCGCTCCAGAGTTTAAAGCCGATCCTCGCCGATTTTAGAGGCAACGTCTCGCTCGATTCGCCGCGCGCGAAAGCTCGCGTCGCCGATTCCGTCGCGATCCGGTTCGATTCCGTTCAAGTTCCGGACGACCGAAAGCGCGACGACGAAAGTCGCGAGCGCGGCGACGGTCGGGAAAACGACGTCGTCTCCGCGTTCGACGATCTCGGCGCGAAAGACGGCTCGTCCGTCTTTGAATTTGAAGCGCGCAAGTTGGAAATCAGGTGCCTGTTGCGTTACTTTGCGGACTCCGAAAATCCCGAGCCGGAAGCGGTAAGATTGACGATGCGCG
This sequence comes from uncultured Planctomycetales bacterium, assembly GCA_947305735.1. GTDB lineage: Bacteria > Planctomycetota > Planctomycetia > Pirellulales > Thermoguttaceae > RUG369. Next base: position 66,233 of record CAMZEO010000002.1, read on the forward strand.
GCTCGGTCGCGTTTTATGAAAAGACGCCCGGCGTCGAGACTCCGACGATGGAAATCCGCGCGGACGCCGTTCAGATCGACAATCCGACGCGTAAAGACCGGATTAGATTTCGTCTGCTCGGGGCGCCGAACGAGCCCGCCTTTTTTAGAACGAACAAACTCTCGCTCGAGGGCTCCGACGTGTCCGCGGACAGTCGTCGGAACAGTTTTCAGGTTCTCGGTTCGGGAGAATTGGAAGCGAGCGCGCCCGCGGCGGACAAAGGACAAACGTCCGATTTGGGGCGCCTGGCGACCGGAGAGCCGATTCGTATTCAGTGGACCGAATCAATGCGTTTTGACGGGCAAAAACTGCAATTTCGTTCGCTAAACGGCCAGTACGTCGCCGTCGCGCAGGGCGCGCGGCGTCTGTTGAGTCCGGAAGTCGCGTTGACGTTGAAGAACCCGCTTTCGATTTTTAATTTCGACTTTAACAGTAAAGAAACGCTTGAAGTCGACGTCGTCGAATGTCTTGGGGACGTCTCGCGCCCGATTCAAATCGACGCGGTCGAACCTCCGAAGCCGGACGCGAAAGATCGTCGGGAGTCGCGCTTCCGGGCGTTCGCTAAGAATTTGCGTTACAACGTTTCCTCGGGCGAATTTGCCGCAACCGGGGGAGGGGAGCTGTTCGCGTTGATTCCGTCGACGGGCGCGTCCTTTGAATCGTTCGCCCCCTCGATCGCGTCGAGTTCCGGCGAAAAACCGAACTCGACCGAACCGACCTGGACGAAACTTGCGGCGCGGTTCGGCGGGGACGCGGTCGGGTCGGTCGCGAGTCAGGAGACGACGATCGCCGACGGAGCTCAGGCTCTTGTCGCGACGGTTTCCGACCCGAACGCTCCGCTTGAACTCGACGCGCCGGAGAATCGACCCGACTCCGCCGCTTATATCGAGGGAAACGAAGCGTTTATACGCGTCGTCAAGGGGGCGTCCGACGACAAAGCGGCGCAAGACGTCGAATTGGAAGTCCGAGACGGCGTTTTGTTCAAGCAGAAGGACATAACGGGGCTTTGTTCGTCTTTGCGTTACGCGTCGAAAAAGAATCTCGTCGTTCTGAACGGGTCGAGCGCGAACAAGGCGGCGATTTATCGTCAGGAATACCAGGGCGCCGAGCGCGAGAGGCTGGGCGAGTTCTCGCGCGCCACTTATCAGCTTGACACGCGCAAGCTAAGCGTCGACTCCTTCACGCATACCGATTGAACGCCGCCGTTCAACGAACCGACGGAATCAACGATTCGACGTCGATTTTCTTGATTTTGGCGCCTTTTTCCCCGCCCGTAAACTCGCGCCATGCGTCGAAATCCTTTTCGAAGTATTTTTCTTTCAGCCACATAAAGTACGGCAATTCCTTGTCGTCCTGCCAGTAGACGTTTTCCAAAAGGTTCGGCTGTTCGGGCTTCCATTCGATATCGGAACGAACGAGACTTTCGGTCGCGTTGGCGAAAACGTTGTTTTTGACGACAAAGTTTTTCGTTTGAGCCGTGTTGCTGTAGAACATCAGGCAACGTCCGTTTTTGTCGGGTCGCTGAACGTGCCCCCAGCCGTAACCGGCTTGTAAACAGACGTTTCCGACGAACGAGACGTTTTCCGTTTTCGAGCGTTCGTCGCGGTTCCAGTACTCGAACGAATATTCGCAGTTCCAGATCAGATTGTTTCGATAGACGATATCGCGCTCGACGTTTTCGCCGGAGCCCTGATTGGTGAGCGCGGCGTCGTAAATTTCCCAGAGCCGACAGTTTTCGACGACGTTGTTTTCCGCCGCCGACCAGAATTCGATTCCGTTGCCAAATCTGACTCGCCGACCGGTCCCGCCCTCGCCGTATTGATCGCCGCCGCCAATCCAGCAGACGTCGCAATTTCGGATGATCATATTGCGACTGCCCGAGCCGCCGAATCCGTGCGCGGCTCCGTAGCGGAGATCGAGTCCGTCGAAAACGACGTCGTGAACGTTCGAATGATTGACAACGTGGCGCATCGTCGCGGCTTCGAGCGTCTTATAAACTTTCGCGGGATTTTCTTTCGAGTAGAACCAGACGCGCCCTTCTTTCTTTTCGTAGCAGAAGTCGTCTTGCGCTTTGAGATCCTCGAGCGTCCAGCGTTTGAACGCGGCTTTGTTTCCGTCGAGGATAACGTTGCCGACGTCGGTTCCGAAATCGAACGCGTCCACTTCGACTTCTTCGGTCTCCATATTGGCGAACGCGATCGCAACGTCATTCGGAAGGCCGCCAAAATAGACGGTTACGCGCGCGTCGTCGGCGTCCGCCGTCGTCTTGAATACGATCGATTGACGCGAAAATTCCGCGGTCGGTTCGAATTCGCCGCATACGACGTCTCCGTAGCCCGTCCAAGGGGAGCCGCTTTTCATTAGTCTTGCGCCAAACGAGACCGGCTTCGTCGACTTCATGTCGAACGACAATCGGTAGTATTTGCCTTTTTCGACGGGGAACGAGCCGTAGCACCATTGAATATGATTGGACGCCGTTCCGCAAGTCTCGCACGCGAAGACGCGCGTTTCGTCGCCCGACTCCGATTTCTCAATCGATTCGACGACTTTCGCGCCCGATTCCTGATGAAGGAACCATTGTCCGCCGGTCATAAACTTGCCGGCGTCGGCGATTTTTCGAACGGACGTCGGTCGCGTCGCCCAGAGATTGTCGCCGACGGGAACCCAGTCCGATTCCTTGGCGAGCGAGATGGAACGCCAAAAACTCGGTTTCGCGCCTTCGCCGTAACTCGCGTAAACGATCGGTTTATCCGGCTCTCCCGAGCGCGGGAAGAGTCCGCCGCGCCAGACCTCGCCGCGTTTGAATTTGACGAAGTCCCCGCCGACAAGCTCCGTCGCGTTCGAGACGCGATCGAGCGTTTTCCAGGCGGTCTCCGGCGACGTTCCCGTCGCGTCGTCGTTTCCGCGCGTCGCGTCGACGTAGTAGTCGGTCGCCGCGGCGAAAGAGAAGGACGCTAATAAGATTGACGCTCCGACGATTGAGCGCAAACAACGTTGTGATAACAAGCGCGACATGGAAGTTCTTTGTCCTTGAAGTTGGCGATGATAAAAAGGAACGATCGACGGCTTATTATAACCGGGAAATAGCTTGAATCAAGTTTCGAGTAAAAAACGACCCCTCCGAGCGACGGAAACGTCGACAAGAAAAAAGCGCGACGCCAAAAAGCGTCGCGCTTTGCAAACAAACGGCGAAAAGTCCGCTCGTCATTCCGGTCTTTTGAACGTCGGAACGTCGACGGGAACGTCCGACCGACCTTCGTCCGGTTCCTGCCATTTGGAACTAAACGTCGCCAACGTTTTCGCTTTAGAGTTCGTCCGAGGGGAATCGTCCGCGCGCGCGTACCGCCGCGTCACGAGTTTCGACGGCTCCGGTTCGCGCGAGCTTCCGACGCTCGCTCCGCTCCACGAGTCCGCCCCCGCTCTCGTTCGCGTCGGAACGCTCGACTCGACGTTCGACGCGACGCGTCTGACGTTCGCGTCGAGATTGCCGCTCGTCCATCCGTAATTCTGATTTTTCGTTTCCGCGGATTCTTCGGTCTTTTTCCGCGCCGGTTTTTTCACGATCGCTCTCGGTTTGACGACGGTCTTCGGCTTGTCGACCGCGATCGTTTCTTCTTTCGCGTCGTCCTTCGCGTCCTCTTTCGCGGTTTCCGAATCGTCGTCGAGCGCGATCGCGACGATCTCGTCGTCGACTTCGGAAGCGTTCGGATCGTTTGACGCGGATTCTTCCGCGTCTTCGAGCGCGCGAACGATCGGCGCGGCTACGGAAGCATGTTTGGAATTTTCCGGTTCGGACTCTTCTCCCTCTTCTCCCGTAAAGACGAGAAGGGGCGCGTCGACGTCTTCGTTTTCCTTCGCGTCGTCGGGCTCCTCGCCGGACGCCTGCGAATCGAGCGCGTCGTCGTTGGCGTCGTCGGGAAAGACGAGGATAATGGAGTCCGAATCGTCGGACGCCTCTTCGTCCGCTTCCGTCAAAGACAGGGGCGCCGCCGCGACGGAACCGCGTTTGAGCGCGCTCGACTTGTTGTTGGCAAAGGGAAGCGCGACGAGCGATCCGGTTTCTTCTTCGCCGACGTCCAAATCGTCGAGCGCGATTTCGTCGGAGTCGGAAGAATCGTCGTCTTCGTCCCACGACAAATCGAGCGAATCGTCGTCTTCGTCGTCCGTGGAAAGACTGGAGCTGAACGCGCGACTATAGCCCGGCGCGACGCGGTTTTCCTGTTTGTCGAGCAGACTCATGGCGTTCGCTCGCGTCGACGGTTTCGCGCCGATTTTCGCGAGGGAAGACCCCGCGCCGATCGGCTCGCCTTTCGAACTGTAAGCAAAGGAGCTTTCGGACTCTTCGTCGTCCCAGTCGATCGACGATTCGAAATCGTCGTCGTCGGCGAGCGAGAAGTCGAATTCGGACGATTTCTCCGAGCGATTGAACGCGACGGAACGTCCGAGCGACGAATTGCGTCCGAGCGCGCTCTTCGCGAACGATTCGGGCGTTTCGTAGTTCGGCTTGCGAACTCCTGAAATCGGCTGATCGACGACTCCGGTCGCGTCGGGAATCGATTGAACGACGGCGACGCTCGCGCCGGCGCCAAAGGAATCCGCGCCTCGAGAAAGGATTCGCGCGTAAGTCGTCGTCGGCAAATTCATCTTCGGAAGGAGTTGATATTCGACGATTTGACCTCTCCTTCTTGCTTCCGCCTGGGCGCCGACGCGCTCGGCTTTCGTCGCCAGAACTCTTCTCGCGTCGGGGGAAAGCCCCTGCAGACTCATCGCGGTCGCCGCGAACGCCGCGGGGTTCTCCTCGATCGTTTGGGAAACGCTGTCGATAAAAGCGAGCGTCTGCTCGAAATTCGAGTCGGCGATTTTTCCGAGCGCGGAACTAAACGCGCGCGCCAGCAGGTCGGCGCCCGGATTTTTTATGTCGACAAACGCGTCGATTCGGCAGACGACAAAAGGCGTTCTGTTCGCGTCTTCGGTGTACCGCGTCTGCAGGGCGAGGAACATTTCGCCGTTGACGGGTCGTCCAAGTCCCGCGCCGCGATAGGAGCCCGAGCTGTAGGCGAGCGTCAATTCCGAGTCCTGATACAGGATCTGGAGTTTTCCCTTGGAGCCGCTTCTTTCGCTCATCGAATAAATCCCGTATCCTTCGTCGACCATGGAGATTTCTTCGTATCCGCCGGCGCGCCATAATTCGACGACCGCGTTCGGATGACTGAGAAAGAAATCGAACAGTTCGGGGTTGCACCTGCCGCCCGCCATTGGAAGACGACGATAAATCGCCGTCGACGTCAGTTGGCGGATTTTTTCTTTCGCTTTTGGCGAGAGATTTTCCCAGGGGATGCGCGCCAAAAGGTCGTTCGCTTCGTTTCGGTCGGTCGAGGCGCGCGCGAGCGCCTCCGCGCTCGGAATAGCGCCGGAATTCGCTCGTTGAGAGTCGAACTCGATCGGCGTCGACGAGCCGACGGCTTGAACGCCCGCCGACGCGTATTGCGATCGCGCGTCGGGTTGAAATTGATCCATTAGCCGCGAAGTCGAACGTTGCTGGGACGATCGTTGGAAGATCGGTTGCATTCCGAGAATATTATTGCGCGGAGGCTCCGAAAACGCCTCTCGACGCGTCGCGAACGATTGTTGCGGGACGCTTTGCGCCTGTTGAGTCGTTTGCCGCGTCGCCGCGTCGGAACCGCCGAACAGCCCCGACAACAATCTCGGAGAAGACTGATTGCGCCGTTGAGTCGTCGACGCTTGAGCCCGCCCTTGATTCGCTTGCGCCTGCTGTTGAGTCGCGAATTGCGCCTGTTGCCGAGTCGCGAGTTGCGCCTGCTGTTGGGCCGCGAGTTGCGCCTGATATTGTTGTCGCGCTTGTTGTTGATTTGCGGCGCGTTGATTGGCGAAAAATTGAGATTTTGACGACGCCGCGCGGTTCGTTCCCCCGAAAGGCGTTCCAAAAGATTGAGAAAACGCCTCGGAACCGCAACAGAACGCGGCAAGACCAAACGCGACGCTTAACGCGAAAGCGCGCGCCCGATCGAACGCGAAAACGTTCGACAAATAACGCGACGACCGGCGTCTGTCTCGGAAAAACGAGTCGGCGAAACGAGTCATATTCAATCCTTTGAATCTCTGAGTCGGCGGAATTCGAACGAAAACGCTCGCGGGAGCGCGCCGTTGCGGGCGCCCAAATATCCGTATAGGTTTTATCGGCGCTTTTTGGTCTTTAAAACAGTTGTTTTTGTTATAATTGTTATAATGTGAAAATCTCCTTTTTTGGAGAGCGAACGCGCGTTTAATCTGAACGCGCGTTATAATGCTCGTACGGAAAGTCGTCGCGGCGTCGTTCGTCGCGAACGGACAAACGTTCGGTTTTGGAAGTTCCATGATGCAAGACAAGCCCGTCGCAACCTTATTAACCGCTTACCGCGCCGAAGCGCTTCGCCGCGCGCGTTGGGAAACGGCTCGGCG
>CAMZEO010000003.1 GCA_947305735.1 uncultured Planctomycetales bacterium
ACAACGCTTACGTTTCGACGCAGTACGATATTGCCGGAAAACCGCGCGTCGTCGGTTCCGCCGTCGACCTTGGCGCATACGAACGACAGAGCGGAACCTCGAACGCCGTTCTTTCGGAAGACTCGCTGGATATGGCGTTCGCGGAATACGAGGACGAATCGTTTGCCGAAGAACTCGACTCCTTCTGGGAAACGCTCTGAGAAGCGTCTAACGACGCCGTTTAGCGCGGTTTAAAGAGAGAACGCCCCTCGTTGCGAAAGCGTCGCGACGAGGGGCGCGTTGTTTTAAGGCGAAGCGGCGCGAGTCGCCGCGCGCAAAGCGCTGAAAACCGTTCGGTCGCGGGCGGATAAGCGCGAGGAGCGGTCGCGGCTACAGTTTGAAGTTGAAAACTTCGCCGATCAGTCTGACGAGCCGCTGCAGGAGGGTCTTTGGCGCGGCTTTGATTTTGACTTTGGCGGTCATTCCAACGCGCATAAGCTCGTCGTCGTTGTCGAGATCGACGCGAACGCGAATCGACTCCATCTGAGGTCGTTCTTCGCCGCCTTCTCCGGTTTCGGTGGCGATCGAACCTCCGCCCTTGACGGAGAGCTGGTACGGGACGCTCGACATGGCGCGTCGTTCGATATCGACGTCGTCTTTGATCTCGCCGTAATAGAGTTCCGCCGGTCGTTCGGTCAACTTGATCTTGACTTTTTGCCCGGCGGCGACGTCGTCTTTTTTGGCTTGGTCGACGACGATTACCGCTTCGAGTTTTTTCGGATCTCCGACGCTGCAGACGTGAACGCCGGGATCCACGGTCGTGTGAAGATTGCGCTCGAGCAGGGGCGTTCCGTCCCAAGGGAGAAGTTCCGACGACGCGTTGCGGAACTTGTTGTCGCGATCCATCCGCCAATATGGCGAGACGACGACGCCGTCGATCGGGGCGGTCAATTTTAGCCGGTCGACGTCCGTCTGCACGGCGTCGCGCGCGTTGATCAGCCCGACGAGTCTGGCTCTCATTTCCTGAAGTCGGGCGACCGCTTCCTGATTGGCGCCGAGTTGCTCGCAGGTCTCGATATCGCGGCGCGTCTCGACAATTTGACCCTTAAGGTCGTTAAGTTCGGCGTAAAGTTGCGGATTCCTCAACGTGACGAGCAAATCGCCTTTTTGGACGCGCTGTCCTTCGCGAACGTGAATTTCGTCGAGAATTCCGCCGGATTTCGGCGCGAGCACGTTGGCCGTCGACGCGGATTCCGAACGAAGTTCCAGAACGGCGGGCGCGTAAATAGAATAGGGCAACTTGACGAAACAAAACGCGGCGACGAGCGCGAAAACGCCCGCCAACGACGGATAAAAATGAGATTTTTTCACTTTGTAAATGCGCCCCGGCACCCAGAAGAATTTTCCAATTTTCCAAAGCGGCATGCCCAGCAGTCCGTAAAGGGACATCGCCGCGATTACTTGCGCCACGATTTTTAGGCCGTACGAGTCGAAGAAACGGTAGATGAAGAACAAAATCGACGCCATGACGACCCAGCGGTAGCAAACGGCGGCGACCGTGTACAGCGCGAACAGGAACTGATTGCGCTTTGGCAGGAACGGGTCTTCCTGGGTCTCCATGCCGAGGAACCATTCCTGCGCTTTCTGGGACATGATTTTCGTCGCTTTTTGGCGCAGATTCGGTATTTCGAGCAGGTCGGCGAGGATATAGTATCCGTCGTACCGCAACAGCGGATTGATGTTGAAAACGATCGTGCTGACCGACGAGATGAACATAATGTTCAAACACAGGTAGTGCAGCGTGTTTTCTTTGGTGAACCACCAGATAAACGTGGCGATGGACGCGAGCGTACACTCGACAAAAACGCCCGCGATTCCGATGCCCGCGCGCTTCCATTTGCTCGGAAGCATCCATGAGTCGGAGACGTTGCAGTATAGACATGGCGTCAGAACGAGGATCATGACGCCGAGTTCATGACATTCCCCTCCAAGGACTTTGCACGAGAAACCGTGTCCGAATTCGTGCAGAATCTTCGTGAAGACGAGCACGACGCTCAGCAGGAGTAGATTGCCCGGTCCGAAGAACTGCCTGAATTCCGGTAGTTTCGAGCGGAAATGGTCGAACTCGATCCCGATGAGCAACAACGCGGACGCCATAAGGAGCAGACAGCAAATCAGCGTGACCGGATGGAAGAACCAACGGACGTAGGGGAGGCATTTGTCAAAGAACCTGTTAGGGTCGACTCCCTTAAAACGAATCGCCAGAATGTTGGAGCAGGCGGCGAGAATTTCCTGCCGCCGTCTCTTCTTGCGGCGCTTGAGCAGTTCGTGCCCCTGATCGGGAACGCCCGCGACGATCAGACTGCATTGGTGCAACTGACCGACGAAGTTCTGTATTTCTTCGAGCGTAATCTTTTGCGGAGGAAATTTCGCTTCAAATTCCTCTTTAATCGTTTCGAGCGACTTCGTTCCGTCGAGCGATTCAAGGATGAAATACTCTTCGTCCTGAAAACGATAGTATTTCAGCCCGATCGGATCTTTGACGATCCAGAAGGATCGACCGAGATAGGTCGCGCGTTTGGCTTCCAAATCGGAGCGCGCGTATACGGACAACACGCGTTCCGCGCTCGAAACCAGACTGTCGGCCAACGAAGCCATCTTTTACCTCTTAACAATAGTTCCAACGCGCGTTTCGACGCGTTCTTGATTTCCCCCCGCGAAAACGCCGCTCAGTTGGTTTTGATCGTCAGCGTGACGAGGGAGCCCGGATTGAGCAGCCAGTAGTCTTTTCCGGTTTCGTCGTTATGAATCACTCTGTTTTCGACGTCGGCGTAGAAGTAATAATGACCCGATTCGACGACCTGGCGAACGTAGACGATTTTTCCCTCGAGTTCGACGGGATCGGAGCCGGGTCGGTTGACGGAAACGACGACCGTTTTACCGTCGATGGCCTCCGGGGCGGTCTTTTCGGCGTTGATCGTTCCGGTCACCTGAACTTTGTCGAGCCGGAGAATATGCAGGATTTCATCCCCTTCGCGCACCCATTGCCCTTCGTTTTGATAGATCTCGTCGATGAAACCGTCCACGGGCGAGCGCAATTTCCGATTGCGGATTTGAACCATGGTCGCGTTGGCGCGCGCGAGGCTGACCTTGACCTTCTCCTTATTGACCTCGAGGTCGTATTTGGCTTTTTCGATCGATTTTGCGGCGCGAATCCAGTCGTAGTATTTTTCGTCGACTTCTTCCTGCGAGACGGAGCCGGGCATCGACCGATTGAGGGAGTCGGCGCGGCGATAGGAAGCCTGCGCGACGCGCGCCGCCGCCTCGGCGACGTCGATTTCAAGGGTCTTGTCCGCTTCTTTGCGCGCGACGAGCAATTCCTGAAGCGCGACGACAAATTCCTGTTTGAGTTCGTCGTCTTGAAGTCTCCCGAGGTATTGTCCTTTTTTGACGATCATCCCGCGCCGGAGTCTCGGACGTTCGCTCTCCTGTTTTTCGGCGATTCCGAGTCTTCCGAGCAACGCGAATTGTTTTTCGACTCCCTGGACGGCGGTCTGACGCGCCTGATCGGGGTCGACGTTGCTTTCCGTCTTTTTGGAATCGGACGCGCCGTCCGCTTGCGATTGTTCGGCGGCGATTTCGCCCGCGATGTGTTCGGAAAGGGCGCGCAACTCTTCAGAAAGGTTGTATTCGTCGTCGTAGAGCCTCAGCTCGTCGAGCAGTCCCTGACCGTTCGCGCTGATGGTGGCTTCGTAGCCTTCTCCTTTGGGAATTTCTACTTTCGCGTTGGCGACGACGAGACTCCCGTCCTCGGCGACGGTCGATTCCGCAAGATTGAAGTCTCCGGCGCCGGAAAACGCGTCGTTCGCGACGGGTCGCGCGGGAGTCGCGGGAGCGGCGGGAATTTCGGGACGTTGCAGAACCAAATTTTCATAATCGTCCTGGGCGGACGCCGCGTTGAGCGAAAAGGCGCCGACAAAGGCGCAAAGGGCGAACGCGCGCGCTATCCGGTCGTATTGTTTCATCGTCGTGTTCCAGTTTCTATTTGATTGTTCCGCCGACGAGGCGGATTCGTTGATTGCCGATTTTTCGTATAGCAAAGCCGACGCCTTACTGGAACCAGAAGAAGACGGTTCTTTGCAGGAAGGCGACGAGTTCGTTGAAGCAGACGTACCCCAGCGCGCGTTTGCCGCAGTAAATTTTCGCGGAAACGCCCATGCCCGCGCTGGCGGCTTCGGGCAGGTCGTCTTTGTCGTCGATGGAGGCGAGAATTTCGACGGTCGTTTCCTCGGCGCCTCTGTTTTCGGCGCGGTCGTGGACTTCGGTTACGGTCGCGTCGTGAGAGTTCGACGGATCGACGGTCATGACGAACTTGACTTTCAGCGGCGCGTTTTCGTCATTAGCCTGAATCTTGCGCTTATAGTCTTCAATGTGCCCCATGTATTTTTCGGGCATTTGAAGCTCCAGCTGAAGCTCGCCGTCGGGTTGCGCGATTTCCATCAGGATTTGCCCCGGCTGAACCGGTCTGCTCTTGAGCGTGTTTTCGAGTTGGAACGTCATGACGGTTCCGTCGATGGGCGCGCGGACCGTCAGGTCGTCGTTTCTGGCGTTGAGGATTTCGCGCTGGATTCTCAGCGTCCGCTCGCGTTCCATATACTGCGCGAGCTGTCCGTTAATCCGAATGCGCTCGGCGTCTTTGGCCTGAAAGCTCTGTTCTTTGAGCGCGAGGATTTGTTTCTGAACTTCGTTGAGTTCGCCGTCGTTCTTTTGCCGTTCCGCTTCGAGTTCGTTGTTCGAAAGAACGAGCAACGGATCGCCCGCCTTGACGCGTTGTCCGTGTTCGACGTTCAGAACGTCGACTTTGCCCGCTTCGCGAGCGAAGACGTTTCTCCGAGCGACCGGTTCGAGCGAGCCGTCGCAGTGCATATTGAAATTCCACGGCACGAAAATCATGGCGAGAATCAGCGCGAGGACGCCCAGAGAGACGGCGATCGTTTTCGGAAGCATTCTGGCGGCGACGAGAACTTTTGATTTTCCAATGGCCTGCCATAACGGGGCGAGAAAGATCGAGTTGTGATCAAGGGCGTTTCCGACGGCGACGCGCGCGTGTTCGACGACGATTTCGACGCGTTTCATCATATGTTCGGAAACGTTCGAGTCTTCGATCTGCTCGACGACGATGGCGCCGAAGGGGGGCGGGATCGTCAGTTTGTCGCGCTCGGTTTCGTCGTAGTCTTTTTCGTCGATGGTATGGGCGACGAGCGGATAGACGGCGATGGTCTTCGTGTGCGAGGCGTCGACGTATTCTTCGACGGCGGCTTCGACCTGCGGGGCGAGACTTGCGGAGTCTCCGTTGTAGACCATCGGTTCGTTGGCTTTGACGACGGCGGTGGCGAGATCGCCGAGCAATTTGACGGTCTCGGACCGCTTGTCGACCATATCCTGTCCGCTGACCGCTTCGATTCTGGCGCGTCCTCCGCGCATGACGGCCAGAGAGACGCGGTCGCACTCGATGAGCCGACGACCTTCGTTCGCGACGGTGTAAAGCGTTTCCCTGAGGTTAAGCGTCTTATGAATGTTGCGCGTGAAATCTTCAAGGCGCGTCCAGAGACTTTGCCGGTCGCTGAAATTTTTTAGCTGGCGATTTTTGTAGTAGTCTGTGGCGTAACGCGTGACCTGGCGGACGAATTGCAAAAATCCCTGTTGGGTCGCGGGATTGGAGTCCGGACGCTGGAACACTTCGACGACGCCGACTTTTTCAAGCTCCGTCTGAATGACGCCCAAAATGACGAGGAAGTCGGTCGGGTTGCCTCCGTCGTTCGCGCCCTCGCCGCCGGAATGGGGAGGAACCATCAGGTCGCGCTCGTCGGAACGGAGCGCGTTGTAGAGGAGGTACGAGTGCGTCTTATTCGCTTCGTCGTCTTCGTGCAACTTCGCTTCTTTTAAGTTGACCTGGTATCCGAGCGTGAGCCTTCCGGAGTCGTCGGTCATCCACATGGCGCCTCCGATGGCGCCGAGCGCTCGGACGACCCTGGTGAGAAATTCCGCCTGGAATACGTCCGGAGCGACGTCGGAACGTGAAACTTGCGCGATCTCGTTGACGAGAACGCGGATCTGTTGTTTCGTTTGTTCTAACATATGCGAGTCGTAACGTTGTTCGGAACTCATTTTCGCTCGATCCTGAAATGCGCGGCGTCGTTGGGCGCGTCGAAAAAAGCGTCGCGACCGTCGCGCGGCGCCCCGCGGACGCGTCCGCGCGGTTTTTTAAAAACGCTATTATAGGTCAAACGCGCTTTCTGTCTACGCGCCGGAACGCGCTTGACCGCGATATTTCGTAAAGTTTGCTCCGCGCGTCTCTATTTGACGTTCCGGAGGCTCGCCGGTTCGCGAAGCGGCTTTCGGGGGGCTGTGGCAAACGCGCCGACGCGGTATAATAGGAGCCCCGCGACCGTTTGAGGATCGGCCTCGGCGCGTCGCGACTCGCCGTTTCCCGAAGAAGCTTCGACAGACTCTTCGATTATATCGGATTTTCCGAAAAAATCAAAGAGCAAAGCGTTATTTTTTTGACGTTTGATTTTCGTCGTCCGACGCGTCGGAGCGCTGGAGTTTCGCTATGAGCGCTCAAACACTCGCCGTCTATCCCGGCACGTTCGATCCGATCACCCTTGGGCATATGAACGTCGTCTCGAGGGCAAGCAAATTATTCGACAAACTTGTCGTGGCCGTGGGGGTCAACGGCGAAAAGACTCCATGGTTCAGTCCGGAAGAACGTTGCGAATTTATTCGCGGCGCGGCTGCGGAACTCGGTCTCGACAACGTCGAGACGACGACTTACGAGGGGCTTACCGTTCGGTTCGCGAAAAGTCTTGGGGCGCGCGTAATCGTCCGGGGCGTCCGACCGCTGACCGACATTCCCGCCGAACTGACGCTCATGATGGCTAACCGGCGCCTTGAACCCGAGGTCGAAACGCTCTTTCTGATCGCCGACGGCGAGTTGGCGCACGTTTCCAGCTCGCTGATCAAAGAGATCGCCGGCGCGCAGGAAGACGGAGCTCTGGAAGCCTTTTTACCGACGAGCGTGATCGAGGCGGTGCGCGAAAAGGCGAGAGAAAAGTTCGCGCGTTGAAAAACTCGTCGCCTGTCGTTTTAACTGTTGTAATTAACATAATCGTTAAGCGTCTCGACCGTTTAGTCGTTACGTAGAGTTCTCGATATTCCAAATTTTTGTTTTGTATTGTTAAAATAATCATTAAAAACGTTAAAGTCGTAAGAACTGTTTTAATCAATTTTAAAAAAAGGGGAAAATTTCTATTGACGCGAGCGGATTTATGTGTAGTATGGAGACTGTGCGAAGGGCGTCCTAGCCAAATGGCTAAGGCAACGGATTGCAAATCCGTCATTTACCGGTTCGAGTCCGGTGGACGCCTCTTAAAAGCGTTCCGAGAAAATTGTCGCAGGCGCGAGGAGCTGGCTAGGCTCGATTGGGAAGTCGTCGGCGACGAACGGGACGTTCCGCTTTAAGGCGGATTTTTCGAACCCCCTTGAAACGCGCGTTTGGATTGTTTCTAAACATCGTTTCCCCTTTCTTGCTTCCCTTTCCCGCTAGCCCATTACTTGTCTTTGATCCTGCCTTTTTTGCAGTTCGAGCGCGCGTTTCATTCCATGTCTTTCCGGGGTTTTTTCACGTTTTTTCGCTTTTTCTTCTTGGACGTTTCGAAATAGGTTTCGCGCGTGTCGGCGTTTCGGCGTCGCTCGCAAAACGTCGCGCGCGAGTTCGCGTTCTTTTCGGGGCGTTTTTCCAGTTGTTCGGCGGAAGAGCGCGGAAGAGTTTCGAGATTGGCGGCAGACGGAGGCGTCGCGTCTAGGAACGGACGTTTTCAAGCTCGCGCCAGAAGAATTCGTCGAGTTTCGCGTAGGAACACTGTCGAAAATAGCCGCCGGGACTGACCGTGAAGAGCGTCCGACCGGCGAGACATCCCCCTTTGCGCGTAAATCGGTATCCGTTTTTTTTGACGGAACACGCGCAAGCGCGTTCGGGACAAAAGTTTATCGAGCAATTTTTAAAGAGCGCGGCGACTTGCTCGGTTTTTTTCTTCGCCCTCTCGAACAGTCGATCGTTCAGAACGAGTTCCGGATTGAACGCGGCGCGTCCTTCCGGCATGACGGGGCTTACCGTGATCGCTTCCGCGCCCGCCAGACTCGCGGCGGCAATCGTCGTTCGCAAGTCGCGCTCGTTGAGCGTCGAAACCGGAACGCTTACGACGACGCGCAGACCTCGTTCGGTCGCCGCCTTAATCGTCGCCGCAACGTTTGAGTAGCGCGCGTCGCGACCCGTTAGACGATCTAATCGGCGAACGCCCGAGAACGTCGCGCTCAGGTCGCAGTCGTAGCGCGACAGGACGTCGAGGATTCGTTCGTCGACAAGGGTTCCGTTCGTGAAAAGCGTCAGTTCGAGTTCGGACGAAAGTCCGCGCGCGAACGCGAGCAGATCTTCCCAGCCGCGCTTCAGGAGCGGTTCGCCGCCGGTGAACGCGATATGTCGCGTTCCATACTTGACGATCAGTTCGACGACGCGTTTCCAGTCGTCGATCGAAAGCTCCTCATGGTAAAGTTCCGGACGCGTCTGCCAGACGCAATAGCAAAACGGACACGCCTGATTGCAGTTGTACGTCAGCTCCAAAAGCCCCTGTCGAGGGCGATAGCGTAGATATTCTTCGAGAAACTCGTTCATCGATGGGTTGTCGCGCTGTGAAAGTTAATGTCGGCTGTCAAAGTAAAGACCGAGACCGCTAGTACCCGTTTCCGGCGTTTCTCGCGACGGCGGCGCGTGCCCGCCATAAAGACTACCCGAAGTCGCGCGGTTTAACAATTCGACGTCGGAGCGGGGGAAGAGACGGCGCGCGACGAGCGCCGCCGCCCCCAATATCGCGACGGACGACGCAATCGCGAGAAGAAGGATGCTTCTTCTTCGCGAAGCTATTTTTTCCGACCGGTTTTCCGGTTCCGATCGCGCTTCGTTATCGTCGTCTTTTTCCGAACCGATTTCGCTCGTTTCTTCTTGTTTTTCCATAGCGATAATTCTTTTCGTTGGTTATGAGTAATTTGCCCCGAACCGTCGCGAGAACGCGTTTCGGACGTTTCCCGCGACAGACGTCTTTAGTTTTGCGCCTCGATTCGCGCGGGAACTCTCCGTCGCGAGCGTTCTCGTCGCGGCAAGAGATTCTAAAAGGGAGTCGAAAACGAACGATTTCCCGGCGTCCGCGCGCTCCCTGTTATACCTGTTTACAATGATCGCCGCAAGTCCGCGACCGTTTTTTTTTGAAGTTTTTCCAGAAGTTCCCGCGAGTTCCGAAACGATCGTTTCATAAACGCGCGTCTCCGAGGCGGGGCGGGAGAGTTCCCGGAGAATCGCGAACAAAGCGAACGAATCGGACGGCTTCGTCGACGCTTAACTATTGGATTTTCCGTGATTTTCTTATCGATTCTGCACTTTAAAGCGAATATAACCGTTTTTTTTTACTTAAAAAGGTTTTAGAGCGCGATAGCTCCTTGTTGACTCGGCGTTTTTCGTTTATAATGAACGGACGGCGAGCGTTTGCCGCGCGACGATAGATTCTGAAGCGGTTTGATTAGTTTTGAAGGTTTGGACATGAGAAGACTTCCCGTCTATTTTTTGATCGACGTTTCCGGCTCGATGTTGGGCGAGCCGATCGAAGCGGTAAGAAACGGCATCCAGATTCTGCATTCCGCGCTTCGTCGCAATCCTTACGCGCTAGAGTCCGCTTACATCAGCGTGATCACTTTCAGCACGGACGCGCGCCAAATCGTTCCTCTCACGGAAGTCGGAGCGTTCCAACCCCCCGAGATTTCCACGGGCGGCGGCACCGCGCTCGGCGCCGCGCTCATTAAAGTCGCCGAATGCGCGAACGTGGAAGTGCGCAAATCGACGCGCGAAGAGAAGGGAGACTGGAAGCCTCTGGTCTTCATCCTGACCGACGGTATTCCGACGGACGACGTCGACAGGGGGCTTGAAGTTTTTCGGGAGCGTCAATGGGGCGCGGTCGTGGCGTGCGCGGCGGGCAACTTGACGGACGATCACGAGCTGCAGCGCATTACCGACTCGGTCGTTCATCTTGACGTCGCGGACGCGAATTCGATCGGCGCGTATTTTCGCTGGGCTTCGGCGAGCATCGAGATGAGCAGCAAACGCGTCGACGGCGGAGGCGAGGTCTCCGGTCTTGACGAACTTCCGCCTCCGCCTCCGGAAATTACGCTTGTGAAGCCATGATTCGTCCCCGTTGGGAAAGAGGGCGCGCGGCTTGACGCGCGGTTTTTTGGCACGTTTCAATAGTTCAACATTGAAGAAAGCGATCCCGCGATGATCGAACTTGCAAACACGGAACCTGTTCGTCCCGTCGACGCGTCTTCGCCGACGTTGACGTTTTCCGTCGAATACTATCAGGTTCTCATGATATTCAACAATCTGAACAAGACGCTCGCGCCGTTCGCCGAGATGAAACTTCCGCCGGGGAGCGTCTTGAAACCGTATCGGTTTTCCCGTCGGCTCTTTGATCCGAAAACGTCGCCCGAACCGGTTCCGAGAATCTTTCTGGTTGAAAAAAAGGGTTTCGAAGAATTAGGACTGAGTTGTTATTTTGACGACGGAGTCCTCACGATCGAAGGGTACGACGACGCCGACGGCAAGCCGAGTCGGAGCTTCGAGGGGACGCTGCGTATTTTTTTCAACGTCCGCATTCCGTTTAAGATGCCGACGCGCTCGTTTTTCTCGATACCGTTGAGCAGGACGTGCAAGGGCGCGCTCGAATGCGTGATCGAAGACAAGCGCGTCGAACTGGCGCCCAAAGAATTCGTGATCACCCCGAATCCGGACACGATGTGGAAGTCGGTTCCGACCGATCCGACGGCGCCCTTTTCCAAAGCGAACGAAGACTCCTTTGGCGCGATTGTCGAATCGGAATCGCCGCTTGCCGTTCTCGCGGCGAGCAGGCGAGGGCGATCGCACGCGGACGAAGGGAAATTCCGCGACGACCATTTCCGCGTCGATCTCGGGGCGAGCGCCGACGACTGGAAAATTCTCGCGGTCGCGGACGGGGCCGGCACGGCGCCTTACGCGCGCGAAGGTTCCAGAATAGCGTGCGAAACGTTCTGTTCGTCGTTGCGAAAATATTTTACCGACTACAACGTCAGTTTTGACGCGGCGGTTCAAAAAGTTCTCGACGGGAAAAAAGATTGGTCGGCGAACCCGAACTGCGGTCCCGTAGCGCTCAAGGAAACGAACCTAGCGCAGTTCTTTTGTCTTTCCATTCGCGCCGTTTGGGAAGAAATTAAAAAGACCGCCGAGTCTTGCGGCGGCAAAATCGCCGATTTCAGCTCGACCCTTCTATGCGTCGCGTTCAAGCGCTTTCCGGCGTCCGGTTCGCGGCCCGCGTTGTACGCGATCGCGTCCTACTGGGTGGGCGACGGGGCGGCGGCGATCTTTCGTCCGAACGGGCTCGCGGGGGCGATACCTCTCGGAACGCCCGACTCCGGCGAGTTTGCCGGCGAGACGCGCTTCGTCACTATGGCGGAGGAAATCGCTCCCGAAAGGATCGTCGCGAGAACGCGTCTGAACGTCGTCGAATCGTTCCAGGCGATCGCGTTGCTCACCGACGGGGTGGCGGATCCGTTCTTTCCCGCCGAAATCAGCGTTTCCGAATACAAATATTGGAGACGATTTTGGAACGCGACGCTTCCCGAGAATTTTCCGGGCGTTTTGGATTACTCCAAGTCCGCTTCGGAGCGCGCCGCCGCGCTCCTTGCCGGGTTGAACTTTTTTGTCAAAGGCAACCACGACGACCGCACCGTCGCGTTGGCGCTCAACGACCAATTTGTCGCGCCCAACGAGCCCGAAGAAGACGTTTCGTCGACGTCGAGCGAAGTTCCGGAAAATCTTGACGCTGGATCGCTCCTTCTTGAACGCGCGTACGATTCCGAAAAACGCGACGATATTTCCGACGCGGCGGACTCTTTTTCCGACTCAAACTTGCTCAAAGACGACGATTGCAGTTTTGTGCCGTAATGACGGCGCCGCCAAACGACCGCGGTTGGTCGTTTGAAGAATAAATAACAACAGACGTCCGAAGGAAGAATAACGAACCATGAGCGTTGCAACTGGCGAGATTATCAGGATAACCGCAAACGACGGAACGACGGTCGAATACGTCGACGACGAGCCCAAGCAAGGCGCGATTAAAGACGTTTACTTTTCTCCGGATCGCTCCTACGTCGTGGCGTTTTTTAGAAAAAGGCTTCAAGAAGCCGGGTTGCGCCGCATCGAGAATCTTGTCGGCTCCTATCACGACGCGATTTTTAATCGCGTCGGAGGCGAATACTGGCGGCATACGTTCTGCTGGCCGGAAAAGATCGTCGAATACAAGGGACGTCACGGGGTGGTAATGCCCGCGTACGCGCCCAACTTTTTTTTCAAATCGGGCAATATCGTCGGCGAGGAAAAAGAAGGCAAATGGTGGGCGTCCGCAAAGAACTACAATCGTTTCGTTCCGCCCGAAGAACGCGGAACCCTCGGCGGTTTTTTGAACGCGTGTCTCGAGATGAGCCGCGCCGTTCGCAGAATGCACGCCGCCGGTCTCGCGCACAGCGACCTCTCCTATAAGAACTGCCTGATCGATCCCGTCGGGGGACGCGCGTGCATTATCGACGTCGACGGACTCGTCGTTCCCGGTCTTTTTCCGCCCGACGTCCTTGGCACTCGCGGTTTTATGCCGCCCGAGGTCGTCGCGACGCAGCATCTTTCCCGAAACGATCCCAACCGCGTGTTTCCCAGCCGAACGACCGACCTTCACGCGCTCGCGGTCTTTATCTATCTTTGTCTTCTTCATCGTCATCCGCTGGAAGGGCAGAGTTTTACGGATCTTCCCGACGAAGAGCAGGAGAAGATGCAGATGGGCGAAGGGGCGCTCTTTATCGAGCATCCGACCGATCCGACCAACCGTCGCAGAGTGGGTCGCGGCGAAGAAATCGGTCTGCCATGGGTCGATCCGACGGTGACCCCTTACACCATCTGCGGACCTTATCTTAAGACGCTGTTCGATCAGGCGTTCATTGAAGGTCTTCATTCGCCTATTCGGCGTCCCGCCGGCGACGACTGGGAAGACGCGATCACCAGGACGCTCGATTTACTCCTCCCGTGCGCGAATCCCAAATGCCTCAAGCGCGAGTTCGTGTTCGACGGTCAGGGAAGACCGACCTGTCCGTATTGCGGAACCGCGTATAAGGATTCCGTCCCCATTCTTGAATTTTTCACGTCGCGCAACGGTGTCGACTATTTGCCCGACAACCGAATGTTGATCGTCAACGAAGGCAAGGAGCTTTTCCTGTGGCACGTCGACCGGTTTGTCTCGAACAACGAGAAGCTGAAGCCCGAGCAACTCGAGCGCGTCGGCTATTTCTCGAAAGACGGCGATTCCTGGGTTTTAAACAACGAACGCATCGAGTTCCTGTACGATCTGACCGACCAAAAGCCGGTTCCTTGCGGCGGCTCGATCGTTTTGACGGAGAATATGCGCCTGTCTCTTTGCGACGAAAAGCGCACTTACGTCGCCCAAGTCCGAATAGTGAATCGTTCGCGTCAAGGCGGCTTGTCGGACGCCTCGCTGGGGCTGTCGCTCGAAGTCGCCGACACGGAGCAGAAACAGGCTTCCAAACGCGTCGACGCGGCGTTGCGCGTCGTTCAGAGCTTCCGTTTTCCGTTGGCGCGCGTCGGAACTCTATACCGATATAAGCTCAGTTTTAAGAATTTGCGCGTCGACGACAAACGTCTGCAGGTCGCGCTGCTCGAGACGCGCGGGTTCGAAGAATTTGGTCTGACCTGCCGCGTCGAAAAAGACTCGCTAATCCTGGAAGGAACGCCGACCAGAGAGTACGACGGCAAGATCGACTTTTACCTGACCGGTCGGTTCCGCGACTATCACCTCTTCGGCGGGCGCACGCGGATACCGGGCGAGTTCAAATTCAGCAACGTTCACCTTTCGAAGACTTGGGCGATCCGCGCCGCGACGACGCCCGCCGACGAAATAGGGACGACCGTCGACGACGTCGATAGTTCCGACTCCAACGAGGCGAGCGCTCTGATGTGACGTTGTCGCCGAATCAAAACGTCAAACGCGGCGCGCGGAGGAGTTTTTCCCCGCGCGCCGCGTCTTTTTTCGCAATCGCGCCGACGCTATGGGTTCGCGTCGGCGTTTGATCCGCGTTTCTTTATTTTTCTCGAACGTCGACGAGTTCTTTCCACAATCGTTCTTTCGACGATTCAATCCTCATATCGCCGACGACCGCCCAGTCGCCGTTCGGATTGCCGTTCGCGTCGGAGACGACCAGCAGCGAGATCGGCTTCCCCGCGTATTCGCTTAGATCCGCTTCGAGCGGAACCCATTTATGCTCGGCGAGCGTCAGTTCCGCGAGCGACTTTTCCGAATCGGGAACGAGCGCGTCAAACTCGTCGAATTCCGCGACGGCGATCTGGAATTTAATTCCGTCGCCGACGTCGGAACCGTCTTTTTTACCGACGCTCATTCGAAAGACCGCAGGCTCGTTGGGAACGACGAAATCGTAGCGCAGAAGGACGCGACCCGTCCCGCCGTTGTACGGCGGATGAACAAAACGACACGTCTTGCGAACGCCGCCGCACGTTCCGTCCGCGTCGACGGCGCAACTCGCGTTCGTTCCGGCGAAGTTTTTCGAGAGTCCTTCGCCGCGTCTCTGAACGTATGGCGTGAACTTAACGGCGTCGCTTGTCTTTTCGGAGGCGTCGGCGAAAGAAAATTCGTCGAAAGGCGCGAAGAGTTTTTTCGTCTCGAAGGTTAGCTCGTATTCTTTAACGCGCGTCGTTTCGCCGGCGTAGTTCGAGCAGAACGAGACGGTTTCTTTGGAAACGCCTTCTTTCTGGGGATTTTTGATCCATTCGGACGTCAGAAGCGGCTTTTCCGTCGAGGGAATCGCGACGCCGTCGCGGCGGTCTCCCGGCAGAAACGTGGCGGTCTCGGTCAGTTTGATATTTGGAACGGGCGAGGCCAGAGCCTGCTTGAAGACGTTCTTTTTCGAATCGAATTGGAACGTCGCCGAGATAAACGGAACGACCTCGAAATCAATTTCTTCGCCGGGTTTAAGCTCGATCCAGACTTTTCCGAGCGAGCCGTCGTCGGGAATGACGACCTCGAGCGTTTCGGTTCCGTTGGTCGCGCGAACGACTTCTCCCGGCGCGACTTTAACGCGGTCGGACGTCCAGTCGACGATCGACCCTTCGCTCGGTTTTTTCGTCAGAAGATAGGAGAACGCGCCCTCGACCGGCTCGACGTAGACAAATCCTCTCGTGCGTTTAACCTTGGCCGAGCCGATTTCTTTCATGTCGTAGTCAAGCGCGACGGCGGCGACCTCTTCGTTCGGTTCGGCGATTTTGAATCCGAGTTGCGCTCCGCCGTTTTCGATAATCTCGAATTGTCCGTCTTCCAGAATACGACATACGCCCGCGCCGGAACCGCAGGCGCGATTTCTGGCGACGTAAGAACCGCGACCGTCGAGGAAAATATACTCCGGCGACTCGCAATAATCGAATCGCGTCCCGTTTTCGTTCAGGAAAGATTCGACGACGATTTGCCCGTCCCCCGACCAGGCGGCGTAGCCGTTCGGGGGCAGTTCGAGCTCGCGCCCCTGAACGTTAGTTTTGAGCGTCGTTTTCGTCGAACCGTTGGCGACGACGACGGTTCCGTCTTTGTACGTCGCGAGGATCTGATTGTTTTTCACGACGTCGTCGGCGAGCGCGGCGCTAACGTCGAGTTGCTCGCCCGACTCGTTAAAGTAACGGATCGATTCGATCGACGTCTGCGTGTAGCGAGACGCGATTTGCTGAACCATGAAGTACGGACGCATGGCGTATTCCAGACCGTAGTCGGCGACGAGGAATCCCGAATGTCCAAACGCGAGCGTCGCGGCGGTGAATCGGTCGACAAAATCGTCGCGTTCTTCTTCCTTTGGCTGGTAACCGGGAGCGAACATGTCAAGATTGCCCATGCCGAAGTCGACCTCCTGATCGTGGAGCTTGAGCAAGTCGAAATTGAGCAGCCACGGGTTTCTAAACATATTGTAAGGCTGGTCCTGCGCGTAGTTCCCGTCGGTCAGACCCGCGTAGAAACAGTGGTGCGGACCTTCAGAATAGGTCGGACCTTTCCAGTTTTGTTTCTGAAGCAGGAAGATTTCCCCGTAGGGATAGAAGACGCTCATAAACGTTCCCGCGCCTGGAACGCGGGCGTCGTAATCGGTGCGCGTCCACGGAGGCACGGACGAATGAACGTCGCAGTAGGCGCAACTGAATTGGAATTTCTCCTGATTGATCGGCGTGAGTTTCTCGCAATATTCGACGGCGCGCGTCGGCTTAGGCGCGTAACAACGCATCCAGGCGCGCTGGAGCGAGCCGTTGGAGAGCCTGCCGATCATGTCCGGCGACCAGTATTCGTTCACGGGCGCGAAGTCGGTGAAGTTGTTGTAGGGACCGTAAACGAAACCGAGCGCGTCCTGCATGAATCGCGAATAGTCGATCCATCCGGCGTCGCCTCCTTTTTTGGGCGCCGGCTTGGTTCGGAACGTAAAACTTTCGCCTCCGTCGCGCCAGCAGACTTCGTGGTCGGTGATAATGATATGCCGCATTCCATGACGCCAAACGTCGCGGAAGTATTTCTTATCGCCGTCGCGCGTCGTGGCGCCATGCGCGCGCCAGACTCCCTTGCCCGCGACTTCGCGGTAGGGCGATTTCGGATTGGCGATGGTCGGAAGCGTTTCGTCGAAGTCGGGCGAGATCGTGAAGACAAAGCGTTCGTAGACGTCGTTGCGCGTTCCGTCGGTCTTCGTCCGATACTCGGCGCCGCCGTTGAGATAAGCGCGTTCGTAAGTTTTATTAACCTTTTTTTTCGCGCCGATTTCGCCGACGAACTCTTCTTTTTCGAAACTTTCGACCCCATGTTTGCCTTCGAGATACGACGCGCCGCTTCGGTACCAGTCGATATGCGCGCTTGCGAAAAGGTTGACGTCCGAATCCGCGGGGTTAAAGAGCGCGACGCCCGGTCGGCGTCCGTAATCGTAGAGATAATAGGGGATCGAATAGACGCGCGGCTTCGAGACTCCTTCAAGACTTCCCGCCGAGACTTTCGGAACCGCGCCGCCGAGCGCGAGCGTGTCGATTACCAGGCTTTTGCCTTTGATTTGCAGCCGATATTCGACGGTCGCTTCGGCGCTCTTGGATTTGAGCGTCCAAATAGCGCGAACGCCGTTTTTATACGACTCGAATTTGACTAGTTCCGCATTTTCGACGTCCTCGATCGCGCCCCCTTCGCCGACGAGCGTCTTCACGCCTCCTTGCGCGCACGGTCTGAAGCGTTCGCAATCGTTCCAGCGCGCGGCGACGTCCGACCAGTCGCCGTTTTTCGGATCATAATAGTAGACGAGGGTTCCGTCGGATCCTTCATAGACGAGGTCGCACGAGTTTCCGTAGAAATGCATGGCGGGCTTGTTGAGATTCTTCGCCGAGTCGGGCAGAATCGTGTCTTCGTTGGTCGGGAACGGAAGTCGTCCTTCGCCGGCGTTGATTCCCAGCGGCTGTCCCTCGAACAGGTCGATTCCCGGCTTCGCGCGTAGTTTGAATTCAAGCGGCTCGCGCTTCTCTTTGAAGGCGCAGAACGAGTCGAAATAGATCGCGCGATCTTCTTTATTTGTTCCGCTCGTGATTCGGAACCCGTTGAACTTCGCATGGGAGCCGAGTCTAGAGCGATCTTCCGGAGAAACGATCTGATACGGAAGGAACCATTCTTTCCAGTCGACTGTGACGAGATAAAGGGAAACTTCCCGACCTTCTTCGGTGATAAAATTCACGGAAACGCCGACTTGCGGGGTTTTCGGATCTCGAGAGTAGCCCCAGTTGTTGCCGACCATCCAGCAGGAATACGCGTCGAAGTCCGTTTCGGGGATATCGATAGGCGAAGGCGGGACGACGTCGACGACGGGCTGTTCCAGACCGTCTCCCATGCGATACGTCAACTTGCCGACGTATTTGCCGTACATTTGTTCTTCGCGACTGCGTTCGAACGTCGCGACCGCGTTGGTCGTTTTAACCGTCCAACCGTCGAGATTTTCAAAATCGACGATCGGCGTCCGGACTTCTTCGGTTCGACCCGCCCAGTCCATTTCATAAGGCCGAACGCCGACTTTTTCGTCGTCCGCGACGACGAAGGACGCGGCGAGCGGCGACGCCAATAAGAGAGAAAAGATTAACGATTTCAATTTGTTTCGCATAACGATCACGCTCCTCCTGTTCAACGTCGGCTTTGGGATTTAAACCGCGCGTTTTGCAAAGCGTACCACGTTCAAAGGAATTTTTCAAGTTTTTCGTAGAAGTTTTTTGTCGGTTCGCGACGTCGCGGCGAGATTCGCTAATCCTTTGACAACGCGAAGGTCGGACAAATAATTTTGAGAATTTTTAAAAATACCTATTTACATAGTAGGATTATAGATTATTATGGTCGATAAGTTGATTGCGACGTTGCGGCGGCGTCAAAAAAACGGCGTCGCGACGCGGAATCGCAGGGCGGTCGAGCTTATCAACGCGGTCTGACAGGGGGAATCGCTTCGCGAAGACGCGTCGTCGAGGCGCGTCTTCAACCGCCGACTCGAAGAAATATAATAAATAAGAGTCAATTACGAAACGCCTTTCGCGCGTCGTCCTCTGGAACGCGCGACGGCGGAAACCATAAGAAACAAAGGAAACAGGGCGAAATCATGGCAAGAATTTACAAAAGCGCCGTCGAACTTATTGGAAACACCCCCCTCGTCGAGGTCGTCAACATCGAAAAGGAACTCGGGCTTGAAGCGACCATTCTGGTCAAGCTGGAATACTTCAATCCCGCCGGAAGCGTCAAGGATCGCATCGCCAAAGCGATGATCGAAGACGCCGAAAGCAAGGGACTCCTCAAAGAAGGCTCGGTCGTTATCGAGCCGACGTCGGGGAACACGGGCATCGGTCTGGCCGCGATCGCCGCCGCCAAGGGTTACCGCGTCATTCTGACAATGCCGGAAACGATGTCCGTCGAACGTCGAAGCATATTGAAAAGCTACGGCGCGGAAATCGCGCTCACCGAAGGCCCTAAAGGTATGAAGGGCGCGATTGAAAAAGCCGAAGAACTCGCCAAAGAGATTCCCAACAGTTTTATTCCCGGACAGTTCGTCAACCCCGCCAACCCGGCGATTCACAAAGCGACGACCGGACCGGAAATCTGGAAAGACACGGACGGCAAAGTCGACGTTTTCATCGCGGGCGTCGGCACGGGCGGCACGGTTACCGGCGTCGGCGAATATCTTAAAGAACAAAACCCGAACGTCAAGGTCGTCGCGCTCGAGCCTGAAGACTCTCCGGTTCTTTCGGAAGGCAGAGCGGGCGCGCACAAGATTCAGGGAATCGGGGCGGGGTTCGTGCCGAAAGTTCTCAATACAAGCGTTTACGACGAAGTCTTCAAGGCCTCGAACAAAGCCGCTTTTGAAACGGCGAAACTTCTTGCCAAAAAGGAAGGAATTTCCGTCGGCATTTCGTCCGGCGCCGCGCTCTTTGGGGCGATCGAGTTGGCGAAGCGTCCTGAAAATAATGGCAAGGTTATCGTGGCGCTTCTACCGGACAGCGGCGATCGGTACTACTCCACCGCGCTCTACTCGGACTGAGCGCGCGAAAGACGGGAAAACGTTCGCAACGTCGCGTTAAAAAGGCGTTATAGAGACAACTATTGAGGGAAGGAGCGGCGACGGTGAAAGTTTCGACAAAAGCGTTATACGGCGTGTTGGCGCTCGCCGACGTCGCGATGAATTCAGAAAACGGAACCTGCGCGTCGACGTCGGAGATCGCCGAACGGCAAGGCGTCTCCAAAAAATATTTGGAACATATTATGTCCATGTTGAGGCGCGCGGGCTACGTTCGCGCGCAACGCGGTATCAACGGCGGGTACGCCCTTTCGCGAAAGCCCGATTCCATCACGTTGTACGACGTCTTCAGCGCGCTCGACGTTTCCATACTCGAAGACGCGGAAAACGAAACGCGCGGCTCGATCGGGTGGTTGCGAGAAGCCGCCAACGTCTGTTTATGGGAGAAAATCAACAATTTTCTCGTCGAATTCGCCAAAAGCATGACGTTGGAAGATTTCATCGGAGAATGTAAAAAAAGAGCCCCGGAAAGTTGGGATTTGTACGTCATTTGAAACCTCCGTCAAACGCGCTTGGAAAGGGACAAAAGCGTCGGTATGGAACGTAAAACCGGATTCAACACCAAACTGCTGCACGACAAAACGTCCCTCGGGTTCGCGCAACGGGAAATACTGCCTCCGATTTCGCAAGTCAACGCGTTTCGATACGAGTCGGCGGAAGAACTCGAAAGGGTCTTTCAACACAAGAGCGCGGGGTTCGCGTACACGCGCGTCGGGAATCCGACGGTCGCGGCGTTCGAGCGCAGAATCAACGAGCTCGAGGGAGGCGTCGACGCGGTCGCCGCGAGCAGCGGAATGGCGGCGATTACGGCGGCGTTGCTGACCGTCGCTCAAAGCGGCGACGAGATTATCGCGGGAACGGGACTTTACGGCGGAACGATCGATCTGTTTCGCGACTTCGAAAAGCTTGGAATCCGCGTCGTTTACGCTCGCGAGACGTCGGAACAAACGATCAAACGGTTGATTACGGACAAGACGAGAGCCGTGTTCGCGGAGCTTGTCGGAAACCCTTCTCTTGCGGTTTTGGACGTTCCGCGCGTTTCGGAGGCGGCGCATGCCTCCGGCGTTCCGTTGTTCGTCGATTCCACGACCGCGACTCCATATTTGGCGAAACCTTTGGAACTTGGCGCGGACGTCGTGATCCACTCGACCTCGAAATACGTCAACGGCGGGGGCAACTCGATCGGAGGGATTGTCGTCGACGGCGGAAAGTTTCCGTGGGATTTTAAAAAACACGTCGCGTTGAAGGATTTTTCAAAATACGGGAAACTGGCGTTTTCCGTAAGGTTGAGAACGGATTTGTGGGAAAATTTCGGCGGATGCATGGCTCCGACGAACGCGTTTCTGAGCTATATCGGCGCGGACACGCTTGGGCTGAGAATGGAACGAATCTGCCGGAACGCTGAAAAGCTGGCTCGGGCGCTCGCGTCGACGCCCGGCGTGGAGGTCAATTATCCGACGTTGCCCGGCGCGCCGTACGAGGAGTTGGCCAAGCGCGAGCTTGGCGGTCGCGGAGGGGGTATCCTCGCGTTCAGAGTCGGTTCGAAAGAGAGAGCGTTTAAAATCCTCAACTCGTTGAAATTCGCAATGATCGCGAGCAATATAGGCGACCTGAGAACTCTTGTCATTCATCCGGCGTCGACGTTGTTCCTTCATTCGAGTCAAGAGACGAGAGAAGCCGCGGGCGCGTTCGACGACGCGATTCGCGTTAGCGTCGGAATCGAGGACGTCGACGATTTAATCGACGATTTTGTCGAGGCGGTTAAAGCGAATAGATGACGACGAACAACGTTAGAATCGAGATCGAGGACTCCGTTTTGACTCGAATCCTTGAAAACGCCGAAAAAGCCTATCCGTCCGAATGTTGCGGCGTTCTATTGGGTTCCGCCGACGGGACGGTCGCGGATATTTGGGAGGCGCGAAACGCCGTTTCGGAAGAAAAACGCGGCGTCTGTTTTTCTATCGATCCGCTTGAACTGTATCGTTGCGAGACGGAATCGGAAGAAAGAGGCGTTCGAATCGTCGGGTTTTATCATTCCCACCCCGACGCTCCGGCGCGGCTGTCCGGCGACGATTTGAAGGGAATGATTCCGGATATGACGTACCTCGTCGTCTCCGCCGTTAAAGGAACGATCAAGGACGTCAAAGCCTATAAGAAGAAACGCGATCAACGCGGAATGACAACATTTTAAAAGGAATCGTTACAAGAAGCGGATTCAATCATGAAGATTTACATCTCGGGAGCGTTGAAATCTTTTTGTTCAAGAAACGCGGAAATAGAAATTCAAGGGAATACGATACGGGAAATCCTAGAAGCGCTCGTCGACGAGTATCCGGAAAGCGCGAAGATCGTATTCGACGACGAAGGAAAACTGAGGGCGTTCGTCAGGGTCTACGCGGACGAAGACGACAAGACCGACGAAGCGCGCTGGGACGACGAACTGTCTTCCAATTCCAAAGTGTTGCTCCTTCCGCTTATCGCGGGCGGATCTCCCGCGACGAGCCTCGTTTCGGACGAAAGGAGAAAAGACCAGGTTCTCGACGACGAGGAAATCGAGCGGTTTAACAACCATCTCCTGTTGAGGGAGATCGGCGTTAAAGGTCAAAAGAGGCTTAAGGCCGCGCGAGTCGTCGTCGTCGGAGCCGGAGCGCTCGGTTCGCCGGTGATTCAGTACCTCGCGGCGGCGGGCGTCGGAACGCTCAAGATCGTCGATTTTGACGAAGTTCGGCTGAAAAACCTCCAATGTCAGACGATTCACGGGCTCCGCGACGTCAAGCGCCCGAAAGTCGCTTCGGCGAGAGATTCGGTCAGAAATATCAATCGAAAGCTCAACGCGGTCGCGGAAAACGTAAAAATCGACGCGGAAAACGTCGGTTCGATTGTCGAGGGGTGCGACTTGGTCGTCGACTGCTCGGACAATTACAAGACGCGGTACCTGCTCAACGACGTCTGCGCGTTGCGCGGAATTCCGCTTGTGTTCGGCGCGATCTATCAGTTCGAGGGACTTGCGACCGTCTTGAATTACGGCGGAGGGCCGTGCTTGAGATGCCTGTTTCCCAACCCGCCCGAGCCGGGTTTGCTCCCGACCTGCGCGGAAAGCGGTTCGGCGAGTCCGTTGCCGGGTATCGTCGGCAGTATTCAGGCGAGCGAGGCGTTGAAACTGATCGTTGGAATTGGCGAGACGCTTGTCGGCAAGATTCTTCGGGTAGACGCTCTCAACTTGAAGTTCAACTTGCTTAACGCGGCGAAAAACGAAAATTGTCCGATTTGCGGGTTCGAACCTTCAATTTCGGAAGTCGAAGATTTCGACTACGAAGAGTTCTGCGGGTTGAAGCCGAGGGAAGACGAGGAACCGATCGACGGAATCGCTCCGGAAGAACTCGCGAAGAGAATTGAAAACGGCGATCCGCTTACGGTCGTCGACGTCAGAGAGCCGCACGAACGCGCGATCCTGCGTTTTCCCGGCGCGATCGCCATACCGATCGGTCAGCTCGCGCGGCGTCAAAACGAACTTTCGCCGGATCGCGATCTTGTGTTCGTCTGCCGAGAGGGACAGCGCAGCGTTTTGGCGATCAACACGCTTCGCGAAGCCGGTTATCAAGGTCCGATGTTTACGCTCCTCGGGGGAATCGAAGCTATGAAAGACCTCGTCTTCACAAGCGAGGGAGGTATGTTATAATTCAGAACGCAACCTTAGACAAAACGTTTTTTAGATAATTAAACACATTAAACTACTAGAAAAATGGAGATTGTGAGAAATGTCGAAAGAACCTGAGAGGACCGTTTCCGGCGTCAGAACGGTTTCGAACGTCAACGCGCTCGGACCAACCGCCGCGTATAATCTTGCCGACGTCGTTAAAACGAGACCGCAGTTCGGCGCGCTTACGCCGAAATGGCTGACGAAATTCTTAGAATTCAAAGGGTTGGCGTCCGGTATTTATCGAGTGAACAAAGTCGTCGAAGGGGAAACGCCGCTCGACGTCTTGTGCAGTCAGACGAAGAAGACGGATATTATTCCCGACGGGTTCGTTCAATACGAAACGCAGCCGCGCGAATATCGACTCAACTCCATTTCGACGATCGTTAATATCAACACCGCGATCGAAGACGTCTACAGCTCTCCTTACGACCAGGCGCAAGAGCAGTTGTCGCTGGCGATCGAGTCGTTGCGCGAACGTCAGGAAAGCCAGCTGATCAACAACGACGACTACGGGCTTCTCAAAAACGTCGTCAATTCGCAGAGAATTCAGTCGAGAACCGGCGCGCCCACTCCGGACGACCTTGACGAACTCATCTCCAAAGTCTGGAAGGAACCGTCTTTCTTCCTCGCTCATCCTCGCGCGGTCGCGGCGTTCGAACGCGAATGCACCCGACGCGGCGTTCCGCCCGTGGTCGTCAATATCGCCGGCGGCAATTTCGTCACATGGCGCGGTATTCCGATCGTTCCCACGGACAAACTGCTTGTCGACGGTCTGAAGAATCCGACTTCTCAAAGCGGCAAGACGAATATCCTTCTGATCAGAACGGGAGAAGCGAAACGCGGCGTCGTCGGACTGTTCCAGGCCGGGCTTAAAAACGAACATTCGCGAGGTCTTTCGGTTCGGTTCCGCGGAATCGACGACAAGGGAATCGCCTCGTATCTCCTGTCGCTCTACTGCTCGGCGGCCATTCTTGCCGACGACGCGATCGCGGTTCTGGAAGACGTGGAGGTTGGGGAATACTATGACTACGACTGATCCAAACGCGACGCCGGAAGAATTGGCCGGAGTTCCCTCCGCGCTTGAATTGACCGCGCTCGCCAACCGACTGTTCCCCGACTTGACCGAAGGGATCGACTCGACCGCCTCTCGCGCGGAGACCGTCCCCGTTCGACCGGAGACGGTCGCGATTCCCGGCGGCGCCGGGTTCGACGCGTTCGACTGGCAAAGTCCTTTCGGCCTTCCTTACGCTCAGGGCGCAAACGACGAGGCTGTTCAGGCCTACGCTCCCAGAGTCGTTTCGCTCGAACAGGCGAAGGAGGCCGAAAGGGCGACTTCCGCGGGCGTTTTCACGAACGCGGAGCCTGACGAAGGGGCGTCGAGAAACGATTCCGTGAGAATTGGGAGCAAAACGCTAACGCAAATTCGAGACGATTTTCCGATCCTCTCGGAAAAGATCAACGGGCGTCAACTCGTCTGGCTCGACAACGGCGCGACGACGCAAAAGCCGCGAGCGGTGATCGATCGAATCTCCTATTTTTACGAACACGAAAACTCCAACGTTCATCGCGGAGCGCACGCGTTGGCGGCGCGATCGACCGACGCTTACGAGAACGCGCGCAATATCGTCAAAGATTTTATCGGCGCGGGCTCGTCGGAAGAAATCGTGTTCGTGAGAGGAACGACCGAAGCGATTAACCTGGTCGCGAATTCCTACGTCAAGCCGACGTTGAATCCGGGCGACGAAATTATCGTTTCGATTCTGGAACATCACGCGA
This sequence comes from uncultured Planctomycetales bacterium, assembly GCA_947305735.1. GTDB lineage: Bacteria > Planctomycetota > Planctomycetia > Pirellulales > Thermoguttaceae > RUG369. The sequence continues at coordinate 25,265 of CAMZEO010000003.1, forward strand.
ACATCGTGCCCTGGCAACTAATCGCCGAAAAGACGGGCGCGGTTCTCAAAGTGATTCCGTGCGACGAAACGGGTCAGCTCATCCTTAGCGAGTATGAAAAGCTGTTCACGAGCCGAACGAAATTCGTGGCGACGACTCACGTTTCCAACGTGCTCGGAACGGTGACGCCAATTGAAGAGCTGATCGCGATCGCGCATCGTCACGGCGTGAGAATCCTTATCGACGGCGCTCAGTCGATCGCGCATATTCCGGTGAACGTCTCCGCTCTGGACGCGGATTTCTTCGTCTTTTCCGGGCACAAAGTCTTCGCGCCGACGGGAATCGGCGTCGTCTACGGAAAGAAGGAGCTCCTCGACGCGGCGGAACCTTATCACGGCGGCGGCAACATGATCGCGGATGTCACGTTCGAAAGAACGATCTACAACGCTCTGCCGAATAAATTCGAGGCGGGAACCGGCAGTATCGCGGACGCCGTCGGACTTGGCGCGGCGCTCTCGTACCTGTCGGAAATCGGCATGCCCGGCGTCCATCGCTGGGAACGCGAGCTGCTTCAATACGCGCTTCGCGAAATGGCGACGCTGCGAGGGGTTACGACGATCGGAACCGCGATCAATAAGGCGTCCGCGTTCGCGTTCAAAGTCGACGGCTATTCCGACGAGGAAGTCGGCAAGCGACTTAACGAGTTTGGAATCGCGGTGCGAACAGGACATCACTGCGCTCAGCCCGTCCTCAGACGGTTTGGGTATGAAAGCGTCGTGAGACCGACGCTCGCTCTTTACAACTCGCCCGACGATATCGACGCGCTGGTCAAGGCGTTAAAGTCGTTCGTCTGAAACGTCGGTCGCGACGTCGAAAGATCGGAAACACACGCAAATAGAGGAAAAAAATGGAGGAGATTGTTAAAGAAGGAGAGGTGCGGGAGATTGTCGAGACAATCCTTGCCGACTTCGACGGCGGAAAGAATATCGACGCGGTCAATATCGACAATAAGCCGGACAAGTCGGAAGTCAGGGAACTGCTGGACAATCTCTTTAGATTAGTCTTTCCCGGGTATTTCAGAGAACGATCCTTTAAGTACTACACTCCCCGAAACAGTCTGGCCGTAACGGCGGAAGACACGTTCTACCGTCTGAACGAACAGGTTACGCTCGCGCTGGATTTTTGCAGACTCAGGGGAGTCATGACCGAAGAGGATCGAAAAAGGGAAAGCTACCGTATCTGCAAGGAATTCTTTAAGACGCTCCCCAGAATCCGAAGTTACGTGGAGACCGATCTTCTGGCGGCGTTCGACGGAGACCCCGCCGCCGGCTGTCTCGAAGAGATCGTCCTGGCGTATCCGGGACTGAGGGCGATCGTCGCGTATCGGCTCGCGCGCGAGCTGTATCTTTTGAAAGTCCCCGTCATTCCAAGATTAATGACGGAATACGCGCATGCGGAGACAGGCGTCGACGTTCATCCGGGCGCGTCCATCGGGAAATATTTTTTTATCGACCATGGGACGGGGATCGTTATTGGCGAAACGACGATTATCGGCGATCACGTCAAGATTTATCAGGGCGTGACGCTCGGCGCGTTGTCGACGCGAGGAGGTCAAAAACTCTCCGGCAAGAAGCGTCATCCGACGATCGGCGACAACGTCGTCATTTACGCGGGCGCGTCGATTCTTGGAGGAAACGTCGTCGTTGGCGAGGGCTCCGTGATCGGGGGCAACGCTTTTATTACCTCGTCCGTTCCGCCGAGGACGAAAGTTAGCGTCAGAAGTCCGGAAATGGAATACCGAACCAACGACAACCGACTCAAGACCGAAGAATTAAAACCGGGCGACGAATGGTTTTATATGATCTAATGAAACGAATCCTTTTACAGGGAGCAGAAAGGAAGTCACGATGAAAATAACAGTAGCCGGCGCGCAAAAAGACGTCGCGGAAGGGCTGACCGTAGCCGCGTTGATCGAACGGGAAAAAGTCGAAACGCCTCAATACGTCACCGTGTCCGTCAACGAAGAATTTATCGACTCGGACCAATTTGAAAGCTACGTTCTCAAAGAAGGCGACGACGTGGAATTCCTGTACTTCATGGGAGGGGGTCGATAACGGTGTTTACTAACGAACAGCTCGAGCGTTATTCCCGTCACATCATCCTGAAGGAAATCGGCGTCAAGGGGCAGAAGAAACTCCTCAACGCCAAAGTTCTCATTATCGGAGCGGGCGGGCTCGGCGCGCCCGCGGCGATGTACCTTGCCGCCGCAGGCGTCGGAACGATCGGAATCGTCGACGCGGACGTCGTCGACTTGTCGAATCTTCAGCGTCAGGTTATTCATACGACTAACGACGTCGGCAAAAAGAAGGTCGACTCCGCCGCCGAGACGATGCGCGCGATCAATCCCGACGTTACGGTCAACGCGTATTACGAATACGTCGGTTCCGAAAACGTCATGGATCTGATTAAAGACTACGATTTCGTTCTCGACGGAACCGACAACTTCCCGGCGAAGTTCCTGATCAACGACGCGTGCGTCATGGCGAAAAAGCCGCTCAGCCACGCCGGAATCATTCGGTTTAAAGGTCAACTCACGACGATTCTGCCCGGTCAGGGACCGTGTTACCGTTGTATTTTCAAGAATCCGCCGCCAAAAGACGCCGTGCCGACGTGCAAGCAGGCGGGCGTAATCGGCGCTATGGGAGGCGTGATCGGGTCGTTGCAGGCGATGGAAGCGGTGAAATATATATGCGGCGTCGGCGACCTGCTTGTCGGACGGCTTCTGACGTACGACGCGCTGAAAATGGAGTTTCACGCCGTCAAGTTGCCGCCGAGAAACAAAGGGTGCGCCGTCTGTTCCGACAATCCGACGATTACGGAACTGATCGACTACGAGCTTCCGACGTGCGATTTTCATTCCTGAAACGAAGGAGCTAAACGCATGAAAATCCTGCTAAAACAATCGGATTTTGAAATAATGCTCCGTCGCGCTCAGTCGGAATTGCCGAACGAAGCGTGCGGACTTGTCGCGGGAATCGATCGGGACGACGGCGTTCGAGAGATCAAAAAGACGTATCTTTTGACGAATGTCGATCATACGAACGAACACTTTTCCATCGATCCAAAGGAACAACTCGCCGCGATCAAGGATATGAGAGCCAACGGGCTGACTCCGTTGGGCAACTGGCATTCGCATCCGGAAACTCCGGCGCGTCCCTCCGAGGAGGACAAGAGACTCGCCAACGACAGTCGCGCGAGCTACCTGATTCTCTCGCTGGCGGACAAAGACGATCCGACGATCAACGCGTTCCACGTCGAAGGACCGCGAGATAACAAAACGGTGAGAAAAGAAGAACTGACGATTATCAACGAATAGGAGTCGTTATGGAAGAACTAGAATTCAACGTCGACGAAAAAGTGGACGTTACCGACGTTGTCTGCCCGGTTACTTTTGTGAAAACCAAGGTCGCGCTCGACGAACTCGACGAAGGGCGGGTTTTGCAAGTTCATCTGAACGCGGGGGAGCCGGCCCAAAACGTTCCGAGAAGCGTTAAAGACGAAGGACACGAAGTCCTGAAACTCCAGGACAACGGAGACGGAACGTTCGAGCTGTTCATTAAGAAAGTCGGCGACTGACCGACAAGCGCTTCTCTGGAACGCGCTTATCCAACCGCGGCGTCGCAACTCGTTTCAATAAGAGGGGCGACGCCGTCTCTCTATAAAGACTCGGATTATCGCTCCTTTCTTCAAGCCGTCGACTTCTCTATGTTTTTATCATTTACAAAGCGGAACGAAGGGAATCTGTTTTTGAATAAACAATTGTTATATTTGTAATAATCCATACTATTCAACTTATTAATCTAAAAAATCTCTAACAATTAACTATATTTCTGACTAGCCGTTTCCCGTAAGACGATATTTCCAACGCCGAGCAGAATTTACGACAAAACAACCCGGAGGGGTAAGCGGCGGCGGAAGCGCCGGCTTTGTCGTGAATTGTCAACGACCTTGCGCTTGTCGGTTGGAAAAGGATTTCCTCAGGCGTCAAAGGGCGGGCGAAGACGTTTCAAGAGGGTTTGGAAACGTCGAAACCACTGGAGATATGTCGATTTAACGGAGTAAAGCGACTATGAACAGACAACGAAACGCCTCTTTTAAGAAGGGGTTTCTACTCCCCGCGTCTATTATTTTGGCGCTTTTCGCCAGCGTAACGCTCGGAGCCGAAACTTCCGTTTACGTTTTGGGAGCCGCGGATTCGGAGTCTCAAGAAGAGGCTTCGTCGGAGGAATTTTTAGAAGCTCCCGTACCCGACAACCAAACGGTTTCCGATGAGGGCGACTCTCGTCGGGACGGTTATTTGAGTAGCGACGATATCGCGGATTGCGGCGGGAGCGCTTCCAACGAAGCGTCTCGCGCGTCGTCTCCCGCGACCTGCGGTTCCTGCAATTCCCGCGATTCCAGCGATTACCGCGCTTGCGCGGACGGCGGAGACTGCGGCGTGTTTGCCAGAATCGCGCGAAACGCCTGGATGGAAGCCGGGGCGGTTAGCATGCGCGGTCCGATCGACGGAAGCGATCAGGGAAACGCCGGACTTGATTTCGCGGTTAATTGGGGAAGCGAACGCCCCGTTTGGCGATGCTGGCATGTTCAGGCGGGCGTCCGAGGCGCGTTTACCGATCTTAACGGAGTCGAGTCGAACATTATCAATATCGGCGGCGCCAGATCCCATAGCCATAGCCAAATATTCGGGACGTTCGGCTTCTATAATCGCGCTCCCGTCGACTGCGACGGATTTTCCGGCGGCTTGGCGTACGACATTTTAGCCCAGAGCGGTTATCGCAACTTCGAGCTTAGCCAATTGAGAACGGAATTGTCGTACAACTCCTCGTCGGATCGTTGCGAGTTCGGTTTTCGGGGCGCGTTCGCGCTGAACGAAGACTCGTGCGATTATAATCTGATGGGCATATTGTCCGTCCCGGCGACTGCGAGGGCTTCTTCCTATTACTCGTTATTCGCTCGCAAACGCTTCCAAGAGGGAGCTGAAGCGACCGTTTTTGGCGGAGCGACCGAATGGGGCGAAGGCCTGCTTGGCGCGGAAGCTGAAGCTCCTCTGACCGCCCGACTTTCGCTGAAGGGTTCCGCGAGTTGCGTGTTGCCCAAAGATCGCGGCATATTGCGCGGCGTTAAGCAGGAAGAAGCGTGGAACGTGTCCGTCGGATTGACTTGGAGCCTTGGCGGCAAGGCTCGGACGCGCGGAGATTCGCGACGTCCTCTGTTTGACGTCGCCGACAACGGCAGCTTTTTGCAGAATTGGCATTTCTGATTCGGATCGATTTGGAATCTGAAAATCGCGCCGTTAATACGACGGACACGGCGGAACTACGCGACGATCCCGCGCGTTCTTTCGTCGACGACGGTTCGGCGTTCGGCGCGTTCGAACCGGTCCCGAGGAGAGTTCGAACGCGCCGAAACATAGAGTCGGTCTTACGGCGGCGGCGAGAATTGCGTTTACGATCGTAACGCGGTTTCGACGCCGCGTTTGTCGACAAGAACAATGATTATTTCCTATTTCTCTGGTCTGCGATTCTTTTTGCGCCGATATTCTTAAAGCCTTCGAGTTTACGGCAAAAAGCGTGAAAAAACGGGCTGGATCAACGGAAAAGACAAAGTTTGGGAGCGCTATGCGGCCGAACGGTCGTTCGCTTTGTTTTTCCTGGAACCGGTCGGCGCGTCGGAAACGACGACTTTGTTGTAAATTCGTAGCGCCCCGCGTTTGCCCGACGAGAATAACGCGTTGGGCGAGCAAATATTCGCGGGCGACGTTTTAAAGCGGTTAGAAACGTCGCCGCCAAAGATATGTCGATTTAACGGAGTAAAACGACAATGAAAAAACATGGTAAAGTCTCTTTTAAGAAGAGATTGGCGCTCCCCGCGTCCGTCTTGGCGGCGATCATTGCGAGCGAGGTTTTTGGAACCGAATCGCCGGTCGTTTACGTCGCCCAGCTTCCCGCCAACGAAAATCAAGACGTCGCGCCGTCTCCCGAGCCCGTTCAACAAACGTCGACGGAAACTCCTGGCGGTTCAAGAAAACCCGAGCAGAGTTTTGAGTCTTGCTACGCGGAACGCGCTCAACCGCGTTGCGCGGACGTCTTTAATATTAACGGGTACGTCAACGGCGGGTATTTCGGAAACACGCTGGGCGCCGATTCCAACATGATCAACACGAATTCCGATCGCGGAGGCGCGCTCAACGGCGCGTTCGTATCTCTTTCCAAAGGCGCGGCGACCAACGGTTGCGGCGTCGATTGGGGAGGGGGCGTCGATTTTATGTTCGGCGAGGATTCGAGGCTGTTCCGCGTCGAACGCGGTCTTGACGAAGGTTGGTTTACCGGTCATAATCGCGCTGGCGCTCCGACTTACGGATTCGCCATGCCGCAGGCTTACGGGGCGATCGCCGTCAACAACTGGACGTTTACGGGCGGTCATTTCTTCTCGCCGTTCGGCTACGAGAGCGGACGCGCGGACAAGCGGTTCTTCTATTCGCGCGGACTCGCGTACGACGCGCTTCCTTCGACGTTGACCGGCGGACTGCTAACCTATTCCGGAATCGAGAACGTTTCCGCGACGGTCGGACTTGTCAACGGCATTAACCAGGGGTTCGACAACTCGTTGGGAGGCAGTCTTTTCGCGGGTAATTTTGTCCTGACTCCTTCCGACCAGGTGTCGTTTACTTATACGGTCGGCGCCGGAGACGTCATGGACAACAGCGTAAGTCAAATTTACGGTTGTATTCACACCTGGGTCGTCGAAGTCAAACCGGACGATCGATGGACGTTCGCGACGGTTGGCGTCTACGAGGACGTTCAGCCGGTCGGCGCGGTCGGTTTTACCGAGGCGATTATCGGACAACATATTTACTACAAGGCGAGCGACTGCTGGAAAGTCGGAACGCGCGCCGAGTGGGGACGTTTCAAGGCGACCGGGCTCGATTCGACGAACGATTTCGGGATCACGCTTGGCGCAAACTGGTCGCCCGCGGGATCGGAGAATCTGTCGATTCGTCCTGAAATTCGATACGACTCCTGCAACGCGATGAAATTCGCGAACGATTGGAGTAAAAAGTCGCAATTCTGTTTGGGCGTCGACGCCGTCGCCAAGTTCTGACGTCTTGTAAACAAACTTCTTGTCAAGGCTCATTTTAGCCGTTTGACTCTTCCGAACTTTGGTTTGGAAGAGTCAAACTTTTTTTGCGTTTTCCAGAAATTCGCGCCAAAACGTCAATTGTTTCGTACAAATAACAGGAGGACGCAAATTCCGATGAAGTCGCGTTCTTCACGAGATAAACGAGGCGCGAATACGGCGAAAGAACGAAATTGGGCGGAATATAACGAAGCGTTAGTCAATCGGGGCGGACTTCTCGCGCGGGAGCTTTTCAAGAACTCCCAAATAGTAGTCGTCAAGACGGAGGACGGCGAAGAGTTCGACGTCCTCCGTCGCGACGCTCTCTTGAAACGAAGCGTCCGTCAAAAAACTCGCGCGCGAACGCCGCCCCCGAACGAACGTCTCTACGACGAGCGTCCGATTGACGTTCCAGTCCCGTCCGACGAAACGCGCGAACAAGTTCAAACGGTTATTCGCAGACGAATAAAATTGGCTCCCACGGTTTGATCTCGGGAACGATAAAACGCCGATACCCCGCCGCGTCGGAAGACGACGCGTTGACGGTCGTTTTGCGACAGGAATAGTCGTAAACGTCGATCGAGTCTTTGTCGGTTTTCAACATGAGCGCGACGTCTTTAATCGGGTCGTAATTGGAGTTAATCGCGATTCCCGCGAAGCCGCCGTCCGCGTTGGGCGCGCGCATCCAGAAATTGACCAGGGCGAAGGAGTCGACGTAGCCGGGCAAACGATCCCGTGAAAGCCAGCGCGCGATCGCGCGGATTTGGGATTGTTTGGAGTTGTTGTAGAAGTTGCTCCAGGGATAAAAGCCGTTGACGCACACTCGACCGCCCAAAGAGTTCTCAAAAACGCCGACGATTGTTTCCGCCTTTTGGTCTCCGGCGTAATCGACGCAGCCGGAGAGCGTCTCGACGTTTTCATTTGTTTTCTTCAACGAATAAATGGGTTCCCGCCAGAACGACTGACGCAAGTCGCGCGTTCTTCCGGCAAAGGAACCGTTGAGCGGATGCTCCTCAAATATCTCAATTCCGTCGACGCGAATCTCCCCGTCGTATTCCATGCCCGTAAGATCGTTTAACGCGTACGACTCCGGATCGTTGGCCAGATTGAGCGCGTCGACGTCGGCGTAGACGCCCAGTTTAAAGATTTCTTTGGCCTCTTCGGGCGTATGATGACTCAGGTAGCTGCGCGATAAAAGAACGACGTTCGTTTGACCGGGAAGAAACTTATAGGCGACGGGAACGCCGCTTTCCGAAAAACAGGACGTCAACGCCTGAACCGGGCTCCTGTTGGGATAATAGCCTTCAGTTCTTTCCCAGAGGGGAAATATTCCAACGTTGGGATCGCGCCCCAAACATTGAACCGTCAAATCGAAGAACGGTCGTCTTTCCGCAATCGTCGCGATCAGTTTTTCGTACTCGTCCAGCGGTTCGTCGTTGTTCGTAAGGACGTTAAACGCCGCGCCCGTGCATCCCGCCGCAATGTGGGAAACCGCTTCTAAAGTCGTAACGTTGGCGGATTTTAACAGGAACTGATAGGGAAAATTTTCGATTTCCGATTGAATGACGACGACTTCAGGAGGGAGAAGAGAGACCTGCCTTCCAATTTCGTGCGACTTTCCAAAAAGAGAGCTCATGTAGGACTGTTCGTAGAAACCGCCTCCCGGCCGCCAGTAGACTTCCTTGTCTCGATTGGGCCCCGACAGCGTCTTGGCCCAACGCTCGAAGTCGTACCCTTCGTCGTAACGTTCGCCCGTCATAAAACCGAGCGGCATATCGGGGTCGACGTCATGGACGGTTTTTTCGATCAGCGCGAACAGCCCGTCGATCGTGTCGGAGGTAAACGTCCTGATTTTAGTCAGAACGTCGTGGTCGCCGTAATTGGCGCAAATGAAGTCCCGGTCGATCTTTTCGTCGAATTGTTGCGAAAGAATGTTCATGCAGTTATCGCAAAAACAAATCCAGCCGGAGTCTCCGTTGGAATCCAGCATGTGGATGACCCGAACGTCGTCGTCGATCCAAATGTAATCGGGATCGGCCTTTGCCGCCGCCGTATAAACGCGCCGAATTCGTTGTCGAAAGAGGTCGTTGTTGGGGCAGAGCGTCCCTTCGGCGATTTTGCCGTCCATCGTTTGCGCTCTTGGAAATTCCGGTCCAATAGAATGAGGAACGTTTTCCGGATGATGGCCGAGCGTGCACATCAGATTGATTCCCGCCCGATATCCGCGGGCGCGGGCTTCGGCCATTCTTTGTTTCAGGACGACGCAACGGCGTTCCAATTCGTCGTCGGGAATCGGCGCGTGCGTTTTCTGCGTGAAAAAAGTAAGCTCGTCGGCGACGCCGGGATACTTGTCAAGCAATTCGAGCAGTTGCGCGAACCGCGCGTCGTCCTGCCAGATGTTGCAGGGGATTCTGAAGCAAACGGAAGCGCGCGCGAGTCGAGCGTCGTCTTGAGCCGACGACGAAACGGAGAAAAATAGTCCGAATAAAAGCGCGACATAAAGCGCTAAAAGTTTTTTTGAACGTTTCATAGCTAGCTGTTGTTTGTCTGTCTCTGGTTTGGTCGATCAACGCGACGTAAGAACTAAAACATCCGAAAAAAAGCCGCGTCCTACGTTTTGCAACGCCGGACGCGGCTTTCTCAATAAAAACGTCAAACGATTCAACGTCACAAGCTGGACGTCGTCTCGGCGCCGTTGATCGAGCCCATCGCGCCCCAGACTCCGTAAGGACTTTTGCCCGCGCAGGTACGTCCGGAAGCCTGACCGGTCGCCGAGTTTGCCATCCAGACCGAGAGATCGCCGCAGTCGACCGTGTCGGGCACGAATCGAACGGAACCGTCCGCCATTACCGCGTTGACGCCCCCGCTGTGGAAGCTCGTCGCCGCGCAAATCAGCGTGTCACCCGCGCTCCATCCGCAGGAAGGACCGTTGGGAGGACAGACCGTGAAGAAGGTGGCGTTGTTAAAGTACCAGTAACCGTAGCAGGAACCGGAACCCGCGTGAGTCCTCGCGGTCGAAACGTACATATTGCCGTTGCCGACAAGCGTCATGCATCCGCTCTTCGGACTGTTGCTCCAAAAATCGCCTTCGGCCCAGCCGGTTCTAACGTTCGGATCTTCGTCCCCGTCCGCGTAGACGTCGCGAGGACTCGCGCAACGCTCGGACATTAATACCGTGTTGCTCGTGCCGTCGGTAATCGCCGAAAGACTTGGACAGTAGCCGGTTCCGTAGCTTCCCTTGCCGCTCCACACCATGGTAAACACGGAACGCGTGCTGTGCGGGCAGTTGGCGTTTGTCGAACGGCAGTCGTTGTACCAGCCGCGTCCGTTGATCATGTCCGCGTAGCTGAAACGGTAGTTGCAAACGGTAAGAGGAGCGGAGTTGTCCGATCGTTGGAATCCTTTGCCTCCCGCCGCGTCGGACGGGCAGATAATCGTGGGAAGAACTCCCAGGAATCCCGGACAGTTCTCCCAGGGTTCCCAGTTCCACGGTCCGGCTTCATGGCCGACCTGAGCGGCGGTGGGACCGGCGGCGATCGCCTGATAGCGACCCTGTTGTTCAAAGAACGGAAGCAGACCGATATACGGCGTGTAGTCGTACGGATACGATCCGCCCAAACCAAAGCCGGGCAGGCAGTTGTTCGTGTCGTGATAGTTCTGAATCGCCAGACCGAGCTGTTTGAGATTATTGGTGCACTGCATACGGCGCGCCGCTTCGCGCGCCGCCTGAACGGCCGGAAGAAGCAAACCGATTAAAATGCCGATGATCGCGATGACGACGAGAAGTTCGACGAGCGTAAAACCTCGGCGTTTCCCGTCAACGAGACTGTTATTCTTGCGCATAAGGAACCTCCAATAGCAAAAAAACACGATAAAAAACTACTGTGAAAACAGACGAAGCCCCGATTGGAAAGAGCCATTCGAATTGTAATCGTCGGGAATCGGCGTGTCAACGTTTTTCCAGAAGAAAATGAAAAAGAAACGGGATTGGAAGATAATTGTCAATCCGCGAGACGAGCGCGCGAGTCCGGAAAAACTCTCGACCCCTCGCGCCTGTTTTTACGGCGTCCAACCCCCCGCCTTCCAAATCGGCGCCTTATTGAACGCTTCGACCGTAACCCGCGTCGAATAAGACGGTTGGTCGTCGTTTCCATTACTTCCGCGCGTTCTTTTTCGCGACCTTCCGCGAATTTTTCGACGCGTCGTTGACAATCTTCCGGGAATAATGATGAATCGCCTTTTTCAACGGCAAAACGTTCGTCGACGCCTGAAGGAAGGAAATCCTTTATTCTTCACTCGCCGTCGTCGCGTCGTTTAAACGGCGTCTTCCCGGCGTTTCCCGATCGTCGCTTCGGCGCGGCGTCCGGGCGCTTCTTCGAGGCAAAGCGTGAAGGAATACTCGTCGAACGCGTTCCGAGGAACGACGCCCGCTTCCTGAAAGCGTTTGACGAGCTCTTGAAGAATTGCGTCGGCAATCGCCTCGGTCGTCGCGTTAACCGCGTTGACAAGGATCGGCGTCGACGAAAAGTCGCCGTCGGTCGTCGAGAACGCCCTCGCCGCGTCCGCAAAACGGGAAGAAATCTCTTCCGCCGTCTTCTTCGTCGACGTTCCTTCGTCGGAAGTCTTTGCTCCGAGGAAGATTGGGGCGAGACAATGGATCGTAAAAGCGCCGACAACGTCGCTCCTTAGCGCCGGGGGCAACAACGACAAACCGACGCTCGAAACGCCGCCGCGCGCTTCAAAAAACTTTGTCGCTTCGTTTCTGCGATCCTCGGATAAAAACGAAAGTCCCAGGAGAATTTTGTAATTCCACCCGGCGAGGATTTTCCGAAACTCGTCCTGAACGACCAGAAAATCGATCACAAAACCGACGTCGTCAAGCGGACCGCCGACGCGAAGGCTCGCGCGAAAATCGTGTCCGTGGAGCGGTTCGACAAATTGTCCGCCGCCCTCTTTGCGGTAGACGATCGAGTGCGACGCGTTAAAGACGAAGGAAGGATCGTCCAGATAAATCGCGCGTTTGACGGAATAGTTCGCTGTCATGAGAATCTCCGCGACGTATGGAAACAACGAAAAACGCGTTCCGGATCGAAGCGACTTCGACGGAACGCGCGACGAAAGCGTTTTCGGGAGAACCTGCGTTTACCGGCGCGCGCCTTCAAGCGCGGCTACCGGAACCGCCGGAAGATTGGAGGAGTCGGCGTAAGCGCCGCTGACTTCGGCGCGCTGGTAACCGTCGACGTAACCGATCGTCGGGTCGGCGAAGACGGGCTCGTCGGTCGACCGAGTCGATTCCCGAACGGCGCTCGAGTCGCTCGCGCGGCTTTCGCGCGGGACGGAGAACGTGTAAGTCGGCGAGGCTTCGGCGCCGACTTCGGGACTCGGCGCGCTCGTCAGGTCTTCGGTTCCCATCGCCTGGACCGTTTGAAGCGAACGACCGCCGGAAAGCTGTTCAAACGTCGGGAGACGGTCGACGCCAGAGAGGCTGTCTTGCGTCATATTCGTCTGATCGATCAGGTAGCGCGACAACGTCTCGTTGTCGATAACGCCGGGATCGATCCAGCGACCGGAGTCGTCAAGTTCGAAGACTCCGAGCATCAACATCAGGCTCATGCGGCGGGACTGGTACTGCAACCACGACTGCATAAATTCGTTTTGCGACGACAGAAGGTTTTCCAGGGCGTTCGTCAACGCTTCCGCGCTCGTGTTGACCGAACCGACGCGCGACGATCCGCTGGGCGGCTTCGTCAGGTCGAGCTGAGCCGTGTGGACGCGTTTGATTGCCGTCAAAACGCTGTCGCGTTGCAATTCGAAGCTCACCTGCGCGAGCTGGATCGCGCGAACCGAGCTGCGAATCTGCTGATTCACGCCGTCGACGTACTGGTAGTAAGTTCGGCGCGCCTGATCGTAGCTGATAAGAACCTGACGGTACGAGTTGCGTTCCAGGAACCGATCCAACGGGGCGTCGAATTGAAGACCCGCGCGCAGTTGCGCGGTCTTCGCGCTGAAGTCGACCGGAGTCTTTCCGATGTTTGACACGCTTCCCTCGATGCTCACGTCCAAATCGGCGCGAAGGCGATCGGCGACGATTTCAATGTTGCGCCATTCGTCGACGAGACTCGAGCGCATATTCATCCAGTCGAGACGGCGTTCGCGCGCGACGTTGAACGCGGTTTCCGACTCCACGTCGACGACCGAAAGCTCGATCGTTTCGAGACGCGCGCGCGCCTGGATCAGGCGGAGCGTCATCACGTCTTCGGACAGCTTCGTCAGACAGGACGTGAACCAGAATCGGTAGACGTCGTTGCGTTCAAGCAGACCGGCGCGGAGATTCGCGAGCGACTGATTGAGCTTCTCGCGACGCGATTCATATTCGGCGCGATCCGCTTCGGTCAACGAATTCGCCATTTCGTCAAGCTCGGCGATTTCACGTTCGACGTCGTCCGCGTTGAATTGAATTCTGTCGTTGAGTTGCGAATTCATATGCAGGTCGTCGACGAGCCGCAACACGGCGGTCGGGAACGGCGACGAGTCTGGATTTTGGCGTTGCGTCGCGATCATTCTCGCCAGATCGTCCGGCGCGTACGCGAGCATCGTTCTGCGAATGAGTTCGAGCGTCTTGGCGATGTTGTATTTGACGCCGCGGGATTTCAGCACGACGCCGAAATCGTTGACCGCTTCTTTGGAACGGTCGAGGTCGTCGCGGATTTCCGCGATGCGCCGATCGACCAGACGGTAGTCGAAGAACGAGCTGTCGAGTTCGGCGTTTTCGCGTTCGAATCTGCTTTTCAAAACTTCGAGCGCTTTGGCGCGGCGCGGCTTGATTTCCGTTTCCAGACGCTCGAGATCCGCGTTCGTCTCTTCCAGACCGTCCGCGAACTGACGATTGAAGTCGTCGAAAAGAACGCGCAAATCGGCGACGGAAATCTTGTCGACCGTCTCGTCTTCCAAATCGGCGACCGAGCGGACGTAGCGCGCGACCCCCTCGTTGACGACTTCGTGATTCTTATTGCGCAACCACGCGAGGAGCGTCGAGATATCCGCCTGGAAGCGTTCAAGCGTCGCCGGCATCAGGTTGAACTGATTGACCAGCGGGTCTTGAACGACGACGTTCTCGACGTCGGGCGGCAAGCCGAGGCTCATCAAATACGATTCGATCGAATCGCGATAATTGTCTTTAAGTTCGATGTACGATTTTTGCGACGAAAGCCAATTTTGACGCACGCGGTCGACGTCGGTGCGGTTCGTCACGCGGCTGGTCGCGAAGTATTCTTCGTAACGCTGATAGTTGTCCGCGAGAGAAGCGACGTTCGACTCCTGGTTCCGGATACGGACCTGACTTGCGAGCAGACCGTAGAATCCGCCGACCTGAGCGTTGGAAACGCCCGAGCCGGGATAGCCCCCGCTCGACGGAGCGCGAACGGGCGAGGAGCCCGTCAGAACTCCGACGTAGAAGCCCTGTTGATAGAACGCGAGCTGGCGAACGTTCGCGAGAAGACGGCGCTCGCTGCGAGTGAGGTCTTCGAGAACGATCGCGCGACCCGCCCCGCGAAGGAAAGGTTGCGTCAGCGAATAAGTGAGCGTCGTCGTCGGGTCGAACCGGACGTTCCCGCCGGGCGAGAACGTCCAGACCATCTGGTTCGCCAAACCGACGAGCGCGTCGGCTCCCGTCGCGAACTTTTTGCGAGCGCCGACGGCGAACGTGTTCAAGGAGAGGCGCGAACTGGATCCGTCGCGAAATCCTCCGTAATTGTCGTAGAAGAGCGAGCCGTTCCCGTAAAATTTCACGTCGAACGCGTAACGTTCCGCCGTCACGTTGAGAGCCGCCGCGTAGACGTTTTCGAGCGCCGCGCGATAATCCGGAGAATGCAGCAACGCAAGATCGAACGCGACTTTTTGATCAAGCACGATCTCGCCGTTTTCATTCGGCGCGGGCAACGAATTGCGCCAGTTTTCGTTCTCGACCGTTTGCGTAAACCCGTTCTTCGTCCACTTCTCGAGCCCTTTGGCTCCTTCGACGTCGGCGAGCAGTTTTCCAGCCGTGCAGTCGTCGATCGGCGACGGTTGCGCGTCCGGATCGTACCGATTCGCGTAACGCGAGCAACCCGCCTCTTGAAGCGTGAATCCCTCGAGTTCCCAATAACGGTCGTTCGCGTTCTTATTGACCGTGTTTAGCAACCCGTAGACGTCGGCGTCCGCGTCCGTTCGATATTTCTGGCGCGCGCAGCCGACTCCCGTCGAAAATATGGCGGCTCCTATCAAAATTGAAGCAAGTCCCAACGCGCGGGAACGCGGCCATAAGCCGTTTTTCGCGCGTTTCGCGTCGCTGCGTTCGGTTTTGCGATGATCCATCATAACCTCTTTGACTCTAAGCCGTCCTTTGCGTTTCCGGGGGGAACGACCCAAATAAAAACTGGTTAAGCGCGGCGGCGACGCGGGTCGAACGGGTAGACGTAGCGTCAACGCGCCATTGCTAGAATGATACTAGCTATTCGCTTTATCGGACGTGGTTATTATATTGTTTATGTCAATTTTAGTTTTTATTAAGATTTTAACGATTATTCTTACTGTATGGATTAAACGCGTTATTTTGATTATTTGGTCAACTTGCGCGGCGCGGCCTCGATTTCCGCGTTATCGACGCAATCTGCGGTTGGAAGGGTCGCGGAGCGAGCGTCCGACGAATCAGCGAGTTGAGCGGCGACGTCGGGGGCATTCTTCCGTAAAACAAGCGCAATACCGTCGTCTTTGTTTCGTTAAAACGAAATCAACCAAATCCCGTTCGATCAACGCGTTCGGAACCCGCCCGGTTTCCTCGACGTTCAGACCCGATTTCTTAGCGATCAATTCGACCCCTCGTCGAGTTCGGTAAAAAACTCCCTTGCCGTAACGGGTCGATTCAACTCCCGAGCGCGTCGCCAAGCCTTAATTAGCGTGTTCATAGCCCCCGTAATAACCTGAAAGCCAATAGACTGATTGCCAGAAAACGCTAATTTCCTTACAGCGAAAAGAAGAAAAGACAGAAACCGAACCGGCGGTTCGAGCTATCGCTTGATTCTTGAGTATTCGCGCTTTCAGAAATAATAGTCGAAGTGTTTTTTTCGTTTTGATAAAACGCTGAGATGGTAGTAAGACAAACGGAAACGGGAATATTGATAATGTTTATATGAAATTGTGAAACTGGAAGCGACGGGACAATATCAACCGGCGTAAAAAAGCAGGATAAAATAGCTAAAATACTTATTTTAAGTACAAAAGTATTGACTTCTAAATACGTTTGTATTATCATTAGGGTATAGAAGGAGACTTAATAATGGCTTTTTCATATAAACCTTTATGGAAATTACTAATTGATAGAGAAATGACAAAGAAAAAGCTTATGGAAGGCGCTGGAATTTCAAAATCAACGATGGACAAGATGGGGCGCGGAGAACTTGTGTCTATGCAAATAATCGATCGAATATGCGCTTTCCTCAAATGCGATTTGTCAGATGTTCTTGAACATAAGCGGGAGAAAGAATATTGAATTATATAGGGTCAAAGTTTTCATTACTGGATTTTCTAAAAACAACCATTTCAGACGTCACAGGTTTTGAAGACGGCGAACCATTTACATTTGCCGATTTATTTGCGGGAACCGGCGTCGTTGGCGGCGAATACAAGAAGAATGGTTGTCGATTGATTGCGAATGACGTCCAATATTATAGTTACGTGCTAAACAAACACTTTATCGAAAACTGTGAAGACGTTAACCTGGATTTGTTAGATTATCTGAATAATCTCCGAGGAATAAAAGGGTTCGTTTATTTAAACTATTGCGCCGGGTCGGGAAGCGGAAGAAACTATTTTTCAGATGACAACGGCATGCGTTGCGACGCTATCAGACGCGAGTTAGAACGTTTGTTTCAGACGCGTAAAATTAACGAAGGCGAGTATTTCTTTTATTTGGCGAGCCTGATTAACTCTATTGACAAATACGCCAACACGGCTTCGGTTTACGGCGCGTTTCTAAAACACATGAAAAGAAGCGCTCAAAAAGACTTTGTTCTTGAACCTCTTCCGTTGATCAGAGGAATTAAAGGCAAAGTATATAATCAAGACATAAACGAACTTGTTAGGAGTATCTCGGGCGACGTTCTATACTTAGACCCGCCGTACAATACCAGACAATATTGTTCAAATTACCACGTTCTGGAAACAATCGCCCGATACGACGCCCCCGTTCTCAAAGGCGTTACGGGATTGCGCGACGCTTCTAAACAGAAAAGCGCGTATTGTTCGTCTCGAACCGTTTGCAGAGTTTTTGAAGATTTAATATCAAACGCGCGATTCAAATATATTTTCTTAAGCTATAACAACGAAGGGCTAATGCCGTTAGAAACAATACGGACAATTATGTCAAGATATGGAAAGTATCGGCGGTTTACGAAAGAATATAGGAGATTCAAAGCTGATAGAGATGAAAACCGTAATATTGGCGCAAACTCGACTACAGAATTTTTGCATTGTTTGATTAAAGGGGAATAAGGCGTTAAAATACAATGACGTCGATACGACTAGTCGGCGAGATTGCGGCGGTATGGAAACCGACGCCCTTTGGATTATTGATAAACGCGACAATTCAGGCGCTCATAACGGCGATTATCACGGGAATTTTGTTCCACAAATTCCTCGTCGGCTTTTTTCCAGGCATACCAAAAAAGGCGAATTGTCTATAGTGGGCGACGTTAAAAATACGCTTGAAACGTAGATTCTTCCATTTTGCGAGGGAAGTTTGCCCTTGCTAAAAACGTCAAGTAGCAATGATTTCATCGTTTGCTTCAAAAGGGGTTCTATTATAAACAGGGTTCTGTTATAAACAATTCAAACCCTTATAATCAGATAGCTTAGCGTTTCTTTTCAAATTGTGATTCAGAAAATATCAGAAAAGTTAGAAAAAGGAAAAACAAAGCGGCGTTTGATTCAGATGTGGAAGAAAATGTTTGGGAGGTTCGTTGCGTCGATTATCAAAACGATATATTCGAGCGATTCGCCGTCGCCGTCGTCGAAGAAAAGCGGGATGTGTGTCTGGCGATAAACTACGACGAGTTCCGCTTTTTGGCGCCCAAATACTACGACGACGTTTACTATGCGACGACCGTCTGGAGTTGGGAATGGAACGGAGAAACGACAGCCGAAGAAATGCGCGAACGCCTTGTTCGCGTCGCCAGACGGCTGTATGCAAACCGTTTTGACGTCGCGCTTAAACGCTTTCGCGACAACGTTAGAGAAATCGTTAAATAACGTAAAAACCGACGCTTCTCAGTCAACAACCGACCGGAAAGCGCCGCCCGGTTCCGTTCGCGGCGTTCGAGCGACGAGGCTTCCCTCCGCTTGCGGTTCCGGACGCTTTCGCGTTTTGGCGACGCCGACGAGCGTCGGAACGCGCTACCGTTTGCGATTCTTTCGATTCTTTCGGTTCTTGCGTTGAGGCGGCTCGAGCCCTTTTTCGCGATATTCGCGCGCTTCGGCGCGCTCGTAGGATTCGCGACGTTCCTCTTTGGAGACGAACAGTTTGTCCGGATCGACGGGAACCGCGATAAGATCGACCCCTTGCGCGTCGACGACTTCGCACGGAGTAAGGACTCCGAGCTCCAGATCGCGCCCTGTGACGTAAACGACGGGGTCGACGTCGGGCGCGTCGGCGACCGTTCTGCCAATGCAGACGTTGCGCATGATCGAGCCGCCCTCGCTCACGCCGCGCGAGTCGAGCATAACGTCGATCGTCTTGCCGATAAAAGTCCGCGCGTATTGCCGCGAAATCCGCTCCTGTTTCGCGTAGAGACGGTCGAAACGGCGACTCTTGATTTCGTCGGGAACCTGGTCGTCCATTTTGGCGGCGGGAGTTCCCGGCTCCGGAGAAAACGCGAACACGCCCGCGCGCTCGAATCGATGCTTTTCGACAAAATCGACCAGCTCCTGATACATGGCGTCCGTCTCGCCGGGGAATCCGACGATCAACGACGTTCGCAAGACGACGTTCGGAATTTCCGCGCGGAACGTCGCGAGCAGATCTTCAATTTGCGCCTTGTCGACTTTTCTGTTCATTTTTTTAAGCAATTCGTCGTCGCAATGTTGCAACGGAACGTCGATATACGGCAGAATCGACGTTCCCGACTCCTCCATCTTAAAGAGCGACGTCAATTCGGAATCCCAAAAGAGCGGATAGGCGTACAGAACGCGGATCCAGTCGAACAGGTTCTTCTCCTTCAGCGCCGACAGGAGCCGCTTAAGATCGGGGCGTCCGTAGAGATCGCTCCCCCAAAAGGTTGTCTCCTGGGCGATTAAGACCAGTTCCCGGACTCCGGAATCCGCCAGGCGGGCCGCTTCGTCCAAAACCGTCTCAAACGGCTTGCTGACGTATCGACCGCGAATGTTCGGAATCGAGCAATACGAGCAGAATCGATCGCATCCGTCGGCGATCTTCAGGTAGGCGACGTGAGGCGCGGTCAGCAACGTTCGCCGCGAGTCGTCGAGCGTCAGCCGACGCGTCGGGTTGCAATAGAATTTCGCGGCGGCGACCTGGTCGGGCGCGAGGACGTTCAGCGCGTTCGGTTCGCGCGACGCGTCTTCGCTCGACGCGCCCCCCTGGAACAGAGCGACGGCGACGTCGCCGATTTTCGACTCGTCGTAAGGGCTCAGCCACGCGTCGACTTCGGGATACTTCGCCGCAAGTTCTTCCCCGTCCGAAACGACCACGCACCCGGCGACGATTACAAACCGTATGTTGCCCGCCGCTTTAAGCGCGAGCGCGCGTTCGACGCACTCTTCCGCCTCCGCGCGCGCCGAGCGCAGAAAACCGCACGTGTTCACGAGGAAAAGGTCGACGGAATCCGCCTCGGCGGAAAACTCGGCGCCAAGCGCGACAAGCCGACCGACGATCGTTTCCGAATCGACGAGATTTTTCGGACAGCCAAGAGAGGCGATCGAACAAACGACCCCCGACAGAGGGGTGGAAGAATCGGACTTTGAATTCGACATGAAACACCTTCGTTACGGTTATGGTTCCGAGCGGCCGTCGCGTCCGCGTTCAAGGAAGAGCCGGACCGACCCGCGAGGGTTTAGTATAAATTCAAACGCGGAAAATAAAAGGGGCGCGTCGTTTGAAAAAACGGCGTTGCGAGCGCGTCGCGGTCGGGAAACGCCGACGCTTCGCGTCGCGAGGAACGAGGCGGCGCCGAACGCGCGAGACGTCGCGCGACAGTCTGTTTTGAGGCGTATGCGTAATTTTTACCCTGTGCCGATTTTGCTAAATTTCTTCTGAAAAAGTTGAAAAATTTTCGTCAAATAACGTTAAAAGGACTAACGTCGTCCCTGAAAAAAGGAATATAATAGGACCGTCGACCGCGTCGACGAAATCAATTCCCCCCTTGACGCAAAGACGTTCCCATGACAACCTCCCACCTCGATTTTCAACGCGAAGACGTTCGCGAGCGGAAATCCGCCAAGCGAACGGGCTATCGTCTTGTCGCGCTTCTCGCCCTATGTCTGATCGGCGCGGGTTGCGACGCGATTAAAAAACACGAATGTTGCCTTTTCAAGCCGGGCGGAATCTTCGCCGATCAGAAAGATTCCGAAGTCGAGCGCCTCTCGTCGCGTCATGAAGACGACGTCGTCGCGCGAGCGACAAACGCCGCCGAGCGACGAGACGTCTGGGAACCGACGGAATCGGAATTGCGGTACGCGAAAGAACATTCCGTCGATCTTAAAAAATACGTCTGGTCGGCGCAGCGTCCCAACGGAGGAGTTCTTTTTCCGCGACGTCTGACGAGCTACGGTCCCGTCGTCGTAATGGAGCCGAGCGTCATTTCCGCGCCCGTCGGTTCCGACGTCGTCCTTGTCGCGAGCTACGTCGGAGAAGACAACGAACATTTGCGCGTTGGAGAAAAACTTAACTGGAATATTTCGGGCGTCGGGCGGTTCTTGTCCACGAACCCCAACTGGTCGACAAGCTGTCTGCAATGCCCCTGGAGCAAGACGTCGCGCGACGTCTCGGGCGGCTCCCTGATCACGGAAACCTCCAATCAGCTCTATCGGATCACGCGCGGCACCGAGCCCGTCGACGACGATATTACGATTTTGCGCGGTCAGTCCTGGATGGCGGTTACCTCCTATGAAGAAGGAACGAGTTCCGTTTCCGTCGACGGACGAGATATCCCCAACTGGAACAACCGGCGCGCGAACGCGCAAATTCACTGGGTCGACGCCGCGTTCCAGTACCCCGAGTCTTCAGTCGGTCCCGTCGATCGCGCGGGTATTCTTGAAACGACCGTTATTCGCCATTCGAACGCCGAGCCGAGGATCGACTGGCCCGTCAAATACGAGGTTCTTTCCGGGGAAGGCGGATTCGACGTCGGCGACGGCGTCCTGACGCGCGTCGCGACGGCGCCCACCGACGCGACCGGAAAGTCGCGCGTCTATATCGGGCAAAACGTCAAACAGACCGGAACGACCAAAGTGAAAGTCTCGATCTACCGACCGGGAACGGAAAATTATCCCGACGCGGTCGTCGACAGCAAGACGATCAATTACACGTGGACGAACGCCGCGCCTCTCGGCGTCCAGGTGATCGCGCCCCCGAGCGCGAAGGCGGGCGACAGCCTCCACTACGAAATATGCGTCAATAATTTCTCCGATTTCTATTACCAGACGCGCGTCGAAATCGATATTCCGCAGGGAACGCGTTTCGTCAGCATTAATCCGCCGATCTCCAGACAGGAAGATCCGCAGAAGAAGTTAAGCTGGCTCGTCACGAACATCTATCCGAAGTCGTGTTATTCGGTCGACCTCTATTTGAGAAAGGAATTCGACGGAAACGTTCCGTTGCGCGTGCAGCTCAAGGAATCGGCGCCGATGGCGACGGCGACCAACGACCGACCGGCGCGTCAAAACGCGCCAAGTTCCTCGGTCGTGCCGCCGACTTCCAATTCCGATCCGAACTCGAGACCTTCTTTATGACAAATTGGCGCCGCCGTCGCGTTTCCTCCCTCTTTACGCGACCCTGATTATCCGCTATAATGGCGGTGCTTTTTTACGCGCCGACGGCAAGTCGGCTTGGCGTGGTGAAAGACGGCGAAAACGCCCGCGGGCGCTCGTCGTCGCGGAGTTTTTAACCAGAGCGCTTTGGGAAACGCCCGGTTCGGTCGGCGATCCTGGAAGCGCGGGACGTCGTTTTCAGTATGAGCAATCGAGATTCGCAGCGTCGCGTCGTCGTTACCGGCATGAGCGCTATTTGCGCGTTGGGGTTATCGTTGGAAGATTTTCGACGCGGACTGCGCGAAGGGCGTTCCGCCGTTCGTTTGACTGCGGAAAACGAATCGTATCCGACGACGCGCGTCGCCCCCGTCGACGCCTTCTCCGGGCAGATTCAGGATTTCGGGGAGCTTCCGGACGCTAAAAAGAAAGCGATTCGAAAAGGCTTGAAGTTGATGGCGCGCGAGATTCAGCTTGGAGTCGCCGCCGCCCAGCGCGCTCTCGAACACGCCGTCTTTCAGGACGCGTATCCGTCTCGACGCGTCGGCGTCGCGTTCGCGTCCGATTATATCGTGACGACCTGGAAGGAACTTGTCGAAGCGTTCGCCGCGTGCAGAAAACGAAACGACAAAGGCGAATGGGAGTTCGACGGCGAACGTTGGCGAGAGAACGGTCTTTCAAAAATGACGCCCCTCTGGCAGCTTAAGTATCTCACGAATATGTCCGCCAGCCATATTACGATCTACAACGAGTTCCACGGGCCCGCCTACGATATGACGCTGCGCGACGCCTCCTTCGCCGCCGCCCTCGGAGAATCGGTCGAGACGATCAGGTCCGGTCGCGCCGACGCCATGCTGGTTGGTTCGACCGGTTCGAGACTGCACCCTCACCGGCTCCTCGAGGCGATGAAAAACAACGAGGTCGCCGCGGACGCGCCTTCACGACCGTTCGACGCCGACCGATCCGGATACGCGCCGGGCGAGGGCGCGGGCGCGATCGTTTTGGAAACCGCGAAATCCGCGCTCGAACGAGGCGCGACGATTTACGCCGAAGTCTGCGGCGGCGTCTGCCGAGGCGTCCTGAAGCGCGCCAAAGACGTCGATTCGAAAGACTCGGCGCTTCCGACCGAAACTCCGTGCGACTTGACGTTTACCAAAGAAAGCGCCAGAGAAGCGATACGAAACGCAATTAACGCCCTGTTGAGCAAAGTCGGCGTCGCCCCGGAAGAAATCGGATTCGTCAACGCGAACGCGCGCGGGGACGTCGCGCTCGACGCCGCCGAAGCGCTCGCCTTGCGCGACGTCTTCGGGAACGGGCTCGACTCGATTCCGGTAACGTCGCTCAAAGGCGCGATCGGCAATCCGGGCGCGGGCGCGGGCGCGATCGAAACGGTCGCCGGTCTGCTTGCCCTTCAGGACGGCGCGCTCTTCCCGACGCTGAATTACGAGACCTTCGATCCCGATTGTCCCGTCAGACCGGTCGCGGAATACGGCGCGCCGACCGGCGATTCGTTCATTAAGATTTGCGCGAATAACATCGGTCAGGCGTCCGTCGCGCTCTTTAGACGCTGGAACGATTGACGACGACGCGGCGAACGCGCCGCGCCGTCGATTCAATCCCATTGCAATATCAGGCGGACGTTCTCGAAATTGCGGTTTTGCAGATCTTCTTTTCTGATCCGGTAGTAGATATGACCGCAATCTTCGAACATCAATTCGTCGTCGTCGCCAAGTTCGACCGTTCCCATCTGGAACAGCGGCGTCCAGTTTTTGGCTTTCTCCCGAATTTCGTCGTTTTCTTCCTCGTATTCTTCCTTGTCGTCGTAGTCTTCTTCATCCGGGCTTCCGGTTCCTTCCGGATCGGCAAGCTTCCTCATTGTCCATTCGCATTCTTCTCTCATCGGATTCTGAATGATATCCGGGTAGCCCAATAACTTCGTATAATCGCCCTCTTCGTCGTCGACGTCTCCGCATTCTTTGCGACGTTCTTCGTACTCGTTCCAGTCGTCGACTTCGACGCCGTATTCGTCGGCTTCGTCGTAGTCGGCAAGATTGATCCGCGCCATTAGCGCGAGAGGTCTGGTTTTCACTCCTTCGCGACCTTCGCCGGTATAATACGGCCATTCGAATCCCCGCGGAACCGCGGGACGACCGCCGAATTTGCCGCTCGTCGCCGGAAGCGGTTTTCCGGGCTTTTTATAAGAGATTCTGATCTCTTTTTTAGCGATTTCGAGAAGAGTCCTCTTAATTTCGTCTTTGTTCATAAAATTTTCTTCGCGAGGCGACGCGCGTCGGCTCCGATTGTTAATGCAAAGCGATTAAAGAAATCGGACGTTTATTCTTCGCGCGAGAGCGCGCGACGAGAGTCCTCGTTCGGTCGCGCTATATAGTAGTCCAATAAAACGGAGTCGGTCTGATAGACGACCGGATCGTCGGCGGAACGCGTCTCCTGCGTGTTCTCCCGAAGCGAGCCGCCCGGTATCGACGGCGAAAAAACGATCGACGTCGACAACTTTCTCGAACCGGAAACCGAAGAGGATCTGGCGACGTAATTCGGGGGCGCGATCCCGATTCTCGCGATCGCGGGCAGGCGTTGCACGACGTACAATTCGCGGCTCGTCGTCCCGGACTCGCTCGCGCCGTCGTCGAGTTTCGATTCTCTGATCGTCTGACGCTGAAAAATATGCGGCGCGACGACCGGAGAATACCATACGGTCGTCGTTTCGCGAACCTTGTCCGTGTTTCGAGAAACGCGCCGCGTTCGGCACGGGATCGCCTTGAGACCGATTTTCAGCGCGACCGGGGCGAGTTCCTCGACCGTCGAATCGTCGTCGACGGGAACGTCCCAGAAATCGTACGCGACCGTCTCAGACTTGCGCGAAAAATCGACCGCGCCCAATTTGATCGTCGATTCGTACTGCAATTCGTATCGTTTTTTATCCCAATCGACGCTTTTGAGCAGAATTTTCGTTTCCGTCACGCTCTGGACGGGGCGTCCGTCCTCGTACGAGACGCTTGTCGCGCGCCGACGCGCCCAGGAACCGACGGGAAATTTCGCCCACGACGACGTCGACGCGCTCGAAGCCGCGTCGACGTCGGCGTCGGACTCGAGCGCGAGCGGAAACTCGTCTTCGTCGAGCGGCTCGGCGTCGGGACGCGGTTCCGACGCGCTCGGCGACGAAGGGACGGTCGAACGCTCGTCGCCGACGACGCGCGACGCAAAGTTCGGAAGGAAGGCGACGGCAAGCGCCGCGACAATCAGGCGAGCGCGCATATTAGTTCTCGTCATGACCAAAAAAACGGGGGGAGCGACGTTTTCAAAGGATTTAGCCCGGCAACATTTCGAGCGCGTCGGGATGATCGATTTTTTCGAACAGCTCGTCGACGACCACGTCCTGTTCGGGCGGGAGCGTTTTCATATCGATTAAAAGCGCGTCTTTGGTCCACCGAACGAGCAATTTCGGGGACGTTTTCTCAAATTTGGCGGCCAGTTCGGCGGCGGAAAAGCCGCGAGGCTTGACTTCGACGACGCGCGAAGGCGACGTCCCGAAAGAAACGTCCGGACATAAGATCGCGCGACCTTCGACGGCGCGGGCGTATTGAACGCAGTCGCGCGTTTCCAGAATCTGAGCGAGTCGTTTCGCGCGGCTGAGCAAGTTCGCGTCCGACGTCGACAGCGCTCGCAGAACGGGAATCGATTCGAGCGCGTTTTCGCGATTGTCGTAGAGCGCGAGCGTTTTCAGCAGCGCCGCGAGTCCGACGCGACTCGCTTTGGAGTATTTGCCCAACGGCGAGCTCGTCGCCGCCGCGACCGCCGCGCGCGACCCGAAAAGCAGTCCGACGGAGGGGCCCCCGATCAGTTGCGCTCCGCTGCATAAAACAAGATCGAATCCGGATTTAAGACGTTCGGAAACGGTCGGGATCGCGGAGTCGAAAAACTCGTTCAGATCGATTAACGGCGCGAATTCGATTTCGCCGAGGAGCAGAAACGAGCGACCGTTCGTATTTTTTAGTTTCGCGACGTCGCGGTCGCTCGGACGTCGACCTCGCGGGAGCCAGCGTCCGAACGACCGCCAGACGAGTCCGGTCGAGGCGTCGCAGGCGCGGTCGTAGTCTCCGATCGTCGCGCTGTTGCAAGCGCCGATTTCGCGACGAACAAGCGTCGGGAACGCGTCGAACGATTCTTCGAGCCGCTCGCCGTTTTCGCGTTCGTACATATCGCGTCGCGCGACGACGAGGCCGCGTCCGGAAAGGGTCAGCGCGTGCAGAATCGCGAGGCGCGCCGATTCGCAGTTGGCGAAGACGGCGGCGGATTCCGCGCCGCCGAGTCGCGCGAGTTTCGCGCGCGTCTCTTTTTCGCGTTGAAGTTCCTGACGACGCGAGTATTCGGTCTGGGGCTCCGTCAAAGTCCACGCGCCCTCTTCGAGCGCGGCGGACGCGAGACGAGGATAGTCGTTCGGAAAGAGTCGCCCGCGAGCGTCGACGACGAGAGGCTCGGAAATTCCGACAAGTTCGCGCAGACGGTCGACGATGCGTTCGATGAGCTCGTTGACGTTCGGGCGCCTTTGTTCGCTCGCCGCCGACCAGAGTTCCTGCGAAACGTCGTCGAACGCGTTTTTCAACACGCCCAAAACCGCCGAAGGGTGCAGACGTCGCGCCAACGGCTTAATTTTAGGCGACGAAAGAATTTCCGTCAGAAACGCGTAGGAAAAGGACGAAGACTTGTTCATATATTGCCGCTCCGCGTGTCGTTCCAACCAAAAGCCCGACGCCTTTGGCGAAGACTATTATAAAGGATTAGCGCGCGGAAATCAATATCCCGATCGCTCCCGCGGACGCGGATTCCCCGGCCGAAGCGACGTCCGACGCGGCGCTTCGCAAACGACGCCCGACCCAAACGCAAATTCTTCAGCCGCGCCTATTGGTGACGGATTCACGTTTCAGTATGGCGGCGCGTCAATAGAAAAGTCTGATTCCTATGCCGCGACTTTATACCGGCTATACACATATTCGTAGATTCGCCGACGATATTCGTTGATACTAACTTCGTCGTAACTCTCGGGCAATTCTTCCCACAGAATATTTCTGATCAGATTATCGACTTCCGCCTTGGTTTCCTGTTTATCCGTCCAATGATCAAGTTCTGAAATCTTCGCCTTTACTTTCCGCAACAGAGAAGAAGCGATCTCTTTAATCTTCCTGATCTCCAGTTTCGAAAGTCCCTCTTTGAACAGCAGGTCGTACATCGACAATTCTTCGTCGCTGGAAAAGCCTTCCCGAACATACCGCTGATCTTCCTCGTTTAAACCGCCGACAAAACTCATTAGTTCTATAAACGTTTTTTCAATCGCGGCGCGGTCCCGCTCGCTATTGTATTCGTCAATGATTTTCTGATAACGCTCGTAATAGTCGACGCGGTTCGGATTCGTCGACAACATTTGTCCCAACTTTTGCTCGACGACGTCCTTCAAATCCTTTAACAACAGGTTTCTTTTCCTGACTTTGGCAAATTCCCGGCGGAGCAGGTCAAAATTTATCGCGCTGATATCAAATTGACGCGATTCGTTATTACCGCCGGAAGAAACGTCGTCCATTTCGACGTACTGATTAATGATGGCGTTGACTTCGACCATTATGTCGGTCGCGTCGACATGTTTGCGTTTTTTATGAAGAACGTCGTTAATGGCGGCGATCGCCTCGAATTCTTTCCTCGATTCGTCGGAGACGTCGTCCCGATCCAGATACCTGACCAGCCTGTTTAATTCCGACGCGCAAGCGGAAAACGTCCTCTTTTCCCTCGGCGATCCGCATGCGGCGTTTGCGGCGGTTTCCAGAAGCGAAAGCTTTACAAATCCCGACGCTTCAACGAGTTCGTTTAATTTGAAACCGCGTTCGGCAAGAAACGATTTTGCGCGTTCGATCGTTTCAAGGATATGAGCGACCAACTTGTTCTTGTCGACGGTTGGATCGTTTCCGCCCTGCCCGTCCGCGTTTGCCGTATAGTCGGCGAGCGCGCGTCTTAACGCTTTGACGACGCCGATATAATCGACGATCAAACCGTTGCTCTTCCCTTCGTTCACGCGATTGGCGCGAGCGATCGCCTGCATGAGCGTATGCGCCTTTAACGGCTTGTCCAAATAGAGACACGAAAGGCATTTCACGTCGAACCCCGTGAGCCACATCGCGCAGACGAACACGATTCGGAGCTTGTTCTCGGGGTCTTTGAACTCCTTATCCAGCTCCCGCTTCTCCATCTTGGCGCGATGATACTTGATATCGAGCCCCCACTTGGCGAACGTCTTGATCTCGTTCTGCTCCTGACTGACGACGACCGCCATTTCCGTTTCGCGCATCCGCGTCAGTTTCCGTTCCAGCTCCTTCGCTTCTTCTTTCGTCGCGGATTGAACGCGCGCTTCCAACGCGTCGATTTCTTCCCGCCAATACTCCTGAACATAGTTGTACATACGAACGCAGGAGACTTTGTTCAGACATACGAACATCGCCTTGCCGCTGTTCAATAAATCGGAATAATGCCTCGCGAAATCCCGAGCGATCAATCGCAAACGCGGTTCCGCGATCATCAGATGAATCTCTTTTTTAAACTCTCTTTCGAGTTTGTCCCGCTGATTGTCGTCGATATCCGCATTGTCAATCGCGTCCAAAATACGGTCGGTAATCTCCGGGTTCTTCAAATCGAGAATCTTTTCGCCGCGATTTTCATAGTAGAGCGGCACGGTCGCGCCGTCTTCCGCAGCCCGTTTGAAATCGTATATGGAAACGTAGTCGCCGAACGCGCGAACCGTGATATTGTCGTCAATAAACAAAGGAGTCCCCGTGAAACCGATTCGCGAGGCGGTTGGGAGCAACTTGACCATATTGTCGGCGAATATCCCGTACTGCGTTCGATGCGCCTCGTCGGACATGATCAAGACGTCGTGATCGGGATAGATCGGCGCGGCGTCGGGCTTATTGAACTTGTGAATCAACGTAAAGATAAAGCTGGGGTTGCCCTTCAACTTCCGAATCAGATCGTCTCCGTTGGACGCGACGAACGACGACGCTTTCGTTCCGCTCAGCAGACCGCAATTCTCAAACGTGTCGGAGATCTGCTTGTTGAGTTCTTCCCGGTCGGTCAAAACGACGATCGTGGGCGTTCCGGCAAATTTGCGTCGGATTTTCTTCGCAAGAAAGACCATTGAATAACTCTTGCCGGAACCTTGCGTATGCCAGAAGACGCCCAACTTGCCGCCGTTGGTTTTTCTCGCCTCGTATGCCTTAACGGCTCTGTTCACGCCGAGATACTGATGATTGCGCGCGAGGATTTTCGACGTTCGTCCCCCGGAACGGTCGTAAACGATAAAGTTCTCAAAAAGGTCGAGGAAATTCTCTTTTTTACAGACGCCGCGCAACATCGTCTCCAACGCGACGTTTCCCGGTTCGGACAATTCGAAA
>CAMZEO010000004.1 GCA_947305735.1 uncultured Planctomycetales bacterium
TTCGCGAAGATATTTCCGCGTCGAACTCGCTCGCGTTCTGGGTCGTTTCCGACAATTTGCGCAAAGGGGCGGCCACGAACGCCGTTCAGATCGCCGAATGGATTCAGAATAACTTGTAAGAGTCTTCGCGCCCTTGTCGAATCGTCGCGGACGCGTTTTTTTGTCGCCAATCGATAAAATTTTACTTATTTTATTTTCCGCCGACTTGCGACGACGACGGGTTGGATTATAATATCCGCGTTTGGAACGAGGCGTCGCGTCCGCGCGGACGCGTTGATTACAACTCAACCGCAGTTAATTGGGAGCCAGGCCAATGAGTATTGAAGTGTCGAAAATCGTTCAAGGCGTCGAGCCGTCCGCCACGTTGGCGATGTCCGCGAAAGCGAAAGAACTCAAAGCGCAAGGCGAAACGGTTTACAACCTTAGCGTCGGCGAGCCGGACTTCGACACTCCGCCGCATATTTGCGACGCGGCGATCGAGGCGATGCGCGCCGGACATACGCGTTATACGGTCGCCAGCGGTATTCCCGAGCTTAAGACCGCGATCTGCGCCGACTATAAAAATCGGTTTGGGCTCGATTACAAGCCGACGCAGATCGTCGTTTCCAACGGCGCGAAACATTCGCTTCACAACGCGTTTTTCGCGACGCTCAATCCTGGCGACGAGGCGATTTTACCCGCGCCATGCTGGGTCAGCTACGCCGAGCTGATCAAATTGTGCGGCGCGAAGCCGACGATCGTCCAAACGCGCGAAGAAGACTCCTTCAAATTGACGCCGGACGCGTTCCGCGCCGCTATCACTCCAAAAACGCGCATGCTTCTGCTGTGCAATCCGTCGAATCCGACCGGCTCGTGCTATTCGCGCGACGAATTGCTCGAACTTGCTAAAATCGCCGTCGAAAACGACTTGTTCGTCGTCGCGGACGAAATATACGAGCGGCTCGTCTACGACGGCGTCGCGTTCACGAGCTTTCCGACCGTTCTTGACGGCCTGCAAGAACGCTCGATCGTGGTGAACGGAGTCAGCAAGACCTACGCGATGACCGGATGGCGCGTCGGATGGCTCATGGCGCCCGAAAACGTCGCGAAGAAGATTTCCAGTCTCCAGAGTCAGGAGACGTCGAATCCGTGCAGCGTGAGTCAATACGCCGCCCTCGCCGCGCTTCAGGGAGATCAGAGTTGCGTCGCCGAAATGCGCGCGGAGTTTGAAAAGCGCCGCGACTACGTTATGAGCCGAATCGCCGCGATTCCCGGCATGAGCGCTCCAAAAACGGGCGGCGCGTTCTACGTCTTTTTCAATATCCAAAATTTCCTTGGCAAAAACTACGGGGACGTCCGCGTCGAAACGGACAAAGACTGGTGTCTCGAGTTGCTCCAGCGGAAGAAGGTCGCGACGGTCATGGGAAGCGCGTTCAGCGCGCCCGGCTACGCGCGCGCGTCGTTTGCCGCGAGTATGGAGACGCTGAAGATCGCGTTCGACCGAATCGAGGAGTTCGTCGCCGGCAAAGAGTAGGAGTCGTTCGGCGCCGCGTCGGCGAAGGTTGGCGTCGCGCGTCGCTCCGTCGGTTGAAGGTCGCGTTCAACCGCGTCGAAGAATTCGGCGTCGTCCGGTTGAAAAGGAAAAACGCTCGAGAGTTTACGATACTTTCGGGCGTTTTTTTTGGGTTTCCTCTTGCCCGTCGTATGAAAAAGCGCTATTATCTAACGAACGGGACGATTTTGTCAGTTTTGCGCGTTGGCGGTCGCTTTCGCCGCGCGTTAGCAACGGGCGTTTTTCGCGAGTCGTTCCTATTCAGGGAAGCAAATTAGTTACCCGAGGATTTTGAGCGACCGAAGCCGCGCGAAATGCGTCGAAAGTCGATTCAATAGCAGCAACATTTTACATAAAGGAAGTCTAATGACGACCTATTTTGAAGACCGCGCGCGTCTCGCGTTGAGCGCGTTCTTAGTCTTTTCCGCGTTGTTTTTCTCGAACGTCGCGTGCAACGCGGCAAGTCCGATCTCCCAGGCTCCCGCCGACGCGTCCTCGGGCGCGGCGCTCGCGCCCGCGGCTCGTGATAAAAGCATAGCGATTAATTTTACGCGAATGTTGGAAATGCGGCACGTTTCGCGCAAGAAGATTGACGAATCGATTTCGACGCGCGGTTTCGAACTCTATTTAAAGGCGATCGATCCCGCGAAAATCTACTTTACAAAGCAGGACGTCGACGAGTTTTCTTCCGCCTACGCGCAGACGATGGCGCTTTCCGCAAAAAAGGGCGACGTCGCTCCCGGCTTCGTGATCTACAATCGCTTCCTGCAACGCGTCGACGAACGTTGCGCGACCGCTCTGGCGCTTCTTGACGCGAACGATTTTGACTTCACTAAAGACGAAACGTTCGTCCGCGACAAGAAGAAGGTCGAGTATCCCGCGTCTCCTGAAGAAGCCGCCGACCGTATGCGCAAGCGCGTCAAGTTCGAACTACTCTCGTTCGAGGCTGAAGAACGCGATAAGCAAAAGGAGGCGCGCGAAAAGGGCGAGGAGCCGAAAGAGACCGTCGAAGCGGTTTCCGGACGCGCCGAGGATCCCGTCTCCAAACTGAAGCGTCGGTATTCCACGCTTCAGAAACGTTTGCGTCAGACGAGCAACGAAGACGTGCTCGAACTCTACCTGACCGCGATCGCCAACGCCTACGACCCGCACACGACCTATATGTCGCCTAAATCTTACGAAAACTTTATGATTCAGATCGGTCTCAATCTTGAAGGAATCGGCGCGACGTTGCAATGGGACGACGGCTACACGATCGTCAAGCGGATCGTCAAAGGGAGTCCCGCCGAAAAACAGGGCGAATTGCAGGTCGAAGACAAGATTGTCGGAGTCGGTCAGGGCGAAGACGGTCCGATCGAAGACGTCGTCGATATGAAGCTGACGGACGTCGTCGATAAGATTCGCGGCAAGGGCGGCACGACCGTGCGGCTCGAAGTCGTTTCGCAAGACGGCAAAAAGAAGGTGATTTCGATCGTGCGCGAAAAGGTTGATCTTGAAGACAGCGCCGCGCAATCGGCGATTTTTGAACTCTATAAATTGAACGACGGCTCTACGAAAATCGTTGATTCCAAAGACGAAAAAGCCGCCGAGGAACGTCCCGCCGAATACGCGTCGCTTTTGAAAGTCGGCGTGATCGATTTGCCGAGCTTCTATCTTGATATGAAGGCGAAAAATTCGAGCGAAGGACGCAGTTGCAGTTCCGACGTTCGCGCGATACTCGACGATTTCAACGCGCGCAACGTCGACGTATGCGTCGTCGATCTGCGTTACAACGGCGGCGGTTCTCTGCCCGAGGCGGTCATGTTGACCGGTCTGTTCATCAAGACGGGAGCGGTCGTTCAGACGAAACCGTCGGAATTTGGCGATCGTCCGCGCGCGCTGACCGACCCGGATCCGGCGATCGTCTGGTCGAAACCGCTCGTTGTTATGACGTCGCGCTTGAGCGCGTCCGCTTCGGAAATTTTCTCCGGAGCGATCCGCGATTACGGTCGCGGTCTGATTGTCGGCGACGAAACGACGCATGGCAAAGGGTCCGTGCAGTCGATGATGGAGCTTGCCAACGCGCTTTTCGGCAATTTGCTCGGTTCTCAAGCCGCTAATCTCGGCGCGATGAAAGTCACGATTCAGGGATATTATCTTCCGAGCGGCGTTTCTCCGCAACTTCAGGGAGTGAAATCGGACATAGTGCTTCCGTCGTTCACGAGCGTCCTTGAAGACGTCGCGGAATCGGATCTCGATTATCCGCTGACGTTTAAAGCGGTCGAGCCCGCGTCGTATCCGAAGTTCACGCTTACCGCGCCCGCGATCGTCGAGGAAGTCGCCGAGAAGTCGAGCGAACGCGTCGCCAAATCCGAGGTATTCCAGGAAGAGATCAAAAAAATCAAGTTGTACAAAGATTCCAAATTACGCAAAGAACCTCCCCTCAACAGGGACAAGTATTTCGAAGAACTCGACAAACTTAACGCCAATAAGGAAGAAAACGACAAACTGGAAGATATCGTCAACGGCGATTCCGGCGTCGTGCGCGACTACTACCTCGACGAGGTGCTCTTCTTGTCGAAGGACTACTACGACGCGATTCAGACTGTCAACGCAAACTAGCGGTCGGTCCGACGGCGGACTCCCGGCGCGCGCTTCCGCGCGGAGACGCCCGCTCCGTTAGACGCTTTACATTAATCAGGATATCGCGCGGCGCTCCTTAAAAAGAACGCCGCGCGTATTTTTATGGAAGCGCGGCGACCCAAAAAACGCGACGCTTGTTTTAACTATCGATCAACAACAAGGTTCTCGAAATGCCCTCCTTTGACTGGATCCCCTTTTACCAAGAATTGGCCGATAAGCTCCTTCCGTTCAAAAACGATCGGCAAAGTCTGGTCGAAAAGCTGAAAAATGTTTACGCAAAGCTTGGGTTTGACTTTCCGAAGATGAAGTTGGAGGAAGAGGACGACGACGAAATCGATCCTTTTACCGTTTTTGGAATGTTCAACAAGATTTCCTCAAGAATAAGGCGCATTAAGATTGCTCATGGAATTGCGGAAGCATTGGACGTACAAAAGGAAGTTCCGAAGGAGTTTGACGGCGTTCCCCGATTGTTTCCTCTACAGGCTATCGTTTTTCGGTGGAATCTTCCTTCGAGAATAAAAGAATCCGAGGCTCTTTGGACAATTTTTGCGGCGGCGATAGTCTATGCCGATTCAAAAACTTCTTTGAATAGAAAGACCTTTATCGATGCTTATAACGTCGTTAAAGATATGAAAGGATTAAAATGGCGCCTTTCAACGGGGCTTTTTTGGGCTCGTCCTCTAAGTTACTTGAGTCTTGATTCGCCGACGCGAAAGTTTCTCACGAACGCAAAGGATATTTTCCGAGAGGATTCCGGCGTTATCCCCCAAATAACGGAACCGCCCTGCGGAGAGCTATATTTAGAGACTTGCGATCTTATTCGGAATTATATAGCTTCGAACAAGGGGTCGTTTAGTTCTTTTCCGGATATGTCCTACCGGGCGTTCGAAGCTGAGTATGGTTCCGATAGCGCGGAATTGGATGAAGCAAAACGCTACTGGTTGTATGCTCCCGGAGCCAACGCGGATCATTGGGAAGAGTTTTACAAAAAAGGAATAATGGCAATAGGTTGGGAAGAAATTGGCGATTTAAGCCAGTTCTCTAGTCAAAAAGAAATACAAGACGCGATGAAAAGGGCTTTTGGTTCAGACAAGAGCTATACCCAGGCTTCTCATATGACGTGGCAGTTTGCCAACGTCATTAAACCGGGAGACGTCGTTTTTGTTAAAAAAGGAACAAGCGCTCTCGTTGGCAGAGGTGAGATCACTGAAGATTCAACGTATTACTACGACGACGCCAAGCCAGACTTTAATAACGTCCGAAGAATTAAATGGACGCATAAAGGCGAATGGTCTCTCCCTCAACCCGGTCCTTTAAAGACTCTTACCGACATTACGGATTTTACGTATATGGTGGAACCGATCGAAGAATATTTTGTAGACGAATACTCTGATAAGAAAAACCCGCAAATTATTGAAGCCGTTAAAAATCCTCCCTATAATTCCGGCGATTTTCTCAACGAAGTCTACATGGACGCCGACGATTACCGTCGTCTTATCGCCGTATTAAAAGCGAAAAAGAACGTCGTTTTACAAGGCGCGCCGGGCGTTGGCAAGACGTTTGCGGCGAAGCGTTTGGCTTATTCTATGATGGGGGAGAAAGACGAGGAACGCGTCGCTATGGTTCAGTTCCATCAGAGTTATTCCTACGAAGACTTTATCATGGGGTTTCGTCCGACGGAAAACGGCTTTAAACTGAACAGAGGCGCGTTTTACGAGTTCTGCAAGAAGGCGGAGGAAGACCCGGATAACGAATACTTTTTCATTATCGACGAGATCAATCGCGGGAACTTGAGCAAGATTTTCGGCGAGTTGTTCATGTTGATCGAGCGCGACAAACGCGGCGTCGAGTTGCGGATATTGTATTCCAACGAAAAATTTTCGGTTCCAAGAAACGTCTATCTTATCGGCATGATGAACACGGCGGACCGCAGTTTGGCGATGTTGGATTTCGCGCTTCGGCGACGGTTCGCGTTTTTCGAATTGAAGCCCGGCTTTGAGACTGAAGGATTCGGCGAGTATCAAAAGAGGTTGGCCAGCAAGAAATTCGACGCGTTAATTGGCGTCGTGAAAAAGCTTAACGAGACGATCGAGTCGGACGACTCTCTTGGAAAAGGGTTTTGTATTGGGCGCGGTTTCTTTTGCGGTTTGACGCCGGAGAGCGTCGACGCAAGATTAGCGAATATCGTCGATTACGAACTGATCCCGTTGCTTCAGGAATACTGGTACGACGAGCCGCTTAATGTCGACGAATGGGCGGGTAATTTACGAGCGGCGATTCAATGATACCGATTCGAAACGTCTATTATATGCTCGCTTACGCGTTTAAAGCGTTGAACGAGCGCGAATTTAGCCGCGTCGACGTCGAGGACTTTGAAAACGTCGCCGAATTGTGCGCCGCGATTTTGACGTCGGGCATGGAATCGCTTGCGCGGCGCGGAATCGGGCGCGGATTTGTCGGCGCGTCGGGAGAACTCGCGTCGCCTCGCGGAAAGGTCGACGTTGCGGAAACTTTAAAGACGCAGTCTAAGCGACAGAAACGCGTCTATTGCGACTTCGACGAGTTCTCCGTCGACACAAAACTCAATCGGATCGTTAAGTCGACCGCCGAACTGGCGCTTCGTTCGCCAATTTCTCAAACGCGTAAAAAAGGACTGCGTAAAGCGTTGGCGTATTTTGCGGACGTTTCGACGATTGATTTATATTCGCTCGACTGGCGCGTTCGGTTTAACGCGAACACAAAAACGTATCAAACGTTGATCGCGATTTGCAATCTCTTAGTTCACGATCTGTTGCAGTCGGAGTCGGCGGGGGGCGTGAAGCTGGCGTCTTTTATCGACGAACAGCGCATGCATCGACTGTACGAGAAGTTTTTGCTCGAATACTATCGCAAGCATTTTCCGAAACTTAACGCTCAATCGAAAAACGTTCCGTGGGCTCTCGATTTCGAGTCGGACGTCATGTTGCCTATGATGAAAACCGACGTAACGCTTTCTTCCGGCGACCAAATATTGATTGTCGACGCGAAATACTACGAGCGGTCGACGCAAGTTCAATACGGCGTCAACAAATTGCATTCCGGAAATCTCTATCAAATATTCTCTTACGTCAAGAATCAGCAATGGGCGAACAAGTCCCGCCGGGTCTCGGGTCTGCTTCTGTACGCGCGGACGGACGAAGACGTTCTCCCCGAGGGAGACTACGTGATTGCTGGAAACAGAATCGCCGCGCGGTCGCTCGACTTGAACGTCGAGTTTCCCAAGATAAGCGAACAACTCGACGCGATTGTCGACGACTTTTTTGCGCTCAATTGACGCGTCTTTCCGGTTTCTCAAAAAAAGACGCTTTGAAAAAAGTTGATAAATCTTGAAAAGAATCCCGGATTTGCCAACTTTTTTTATTGATATTCTCTCGAAAAACGATATAATGACGACAAACTCAGGAACGAATCCCAGATTTGCCGCAATTGAGCTTTGGCGATGGAATATATCAAACGAGCAATTGAAGACGTCGTTTTGCGTTTGGATAAGACGTTTAAATGCGTTCTGGTTACCGGCGCGCGACAAACCGGAAAAACGGAAACGATTAAAAAGCTCTTTTCCGACAAGAAATACGTTCCGATCGACGATTTGTTTATCGAGGATTTAGCGAACAACAATCCGAATATGTTCATGACGTTGAATCAGCCGCCCGTCGTTTACGACGAGGTTCAGCGCGCGCCGGGGTTGTTCCGTTATATTAAAATCGCCTGCGACGAGTCCAAAGACGTCGGCTTGTTCTGTCTTTCCGGTTCTCAACCGTTTGAATTGATGGAAAAAGCGTCCGAATCTCTTTCGGGAAGGGTCGGAATTGTCGAAATCGCCCCGTTGTCTCAACGCGAAATAGACGCCGATCCCTTTAACGCGCCCTTTTTGCCGACGATGAACTACGTCTTGAAAAGGAGCGCGACGGCGAAAGCGCCGAAGAACGTTTGGGAAAGAATTCATCGGGGCGGGTACCCCGCCCTGCAGGATCCGACGGTCGATTGGGGCGTTTTCTTTTCCAGCTACGTCAAGACTTATCTGGAAAGAGACGTTCGCCAAACGACCGCCGCGCGCGATCTGAACGACTTTCGACGCTTTATGGTCGCCGTCGCGGCAAGAACGGGTCAGATCGTCAATTACAGCTCGATCGCCAACGAAATTGGAAAAGATCAAACGACGGTAAAAGCGTGGATTTCCATTTTGGAAGCGTCCGGCGTCGTTTATTTGCTCAAACCGTTTGCGTCGAACGTCCTGACGCGAGCGATTAAAACGGCGAAACTCTATTTTCGCGACACGGGGCTGGCCGCGTATCTTACGCGATGGCTGACGCCCGAAACGCTCGCGACCGGCGCGATGAGCGGCGCGTTTTTTGAAACGTTCGTCGTTTCGGAGATTATAAAATCCTACTCGAACAGGGGCCTCGATTATCGCTATTGCGTTTCCTATTACAGAGGTCGCGACAAGAAAAAACGCAGGAAGAACGGGGAGGAAGTATCCGTCGAAAGCGAAATCGACCTGATCCTCGAAGAAAACGGCGTTCTTTATCCCGCGATAATCAAACGAAGCGCGACGGTCGATCCCGAACAAACTTCCGCGTTCGCCGTCCTCGATA
This sequence comes from uncultured Planctomycetales bacterium, assembly GCA_947305735.1. Lineage (GTDB taxonomy): Bacteria > Planctomycetota > Planctomycetia > Pirellulales > Thermoguttaceae > RUG369. The sequence goes on from CAMZEO010000004.1 coordinate 8,788, forward strand.
AAGTCAACGACAAGAAACGCGGATCCGGCGTCGTTATATGCGACTGTCCGCATCCCGGCGCGTTGAGAGACAACGCGTTGCAGATACCCGTTTGGTTTATATGAACGCCAAAGCCCGACAGCGTTGGAGAACGAAAAGTTGCGCTGATTATTGGCTTTAGCTCCAAACCGACTATCAGAGTCTATAACTAAGCGTTCGCTAAGGCTCTTCGAAAGTAGACGCGAAGCAGACTATAAATCTATTAGTCCCCGGTAATTTAGAGTCAAGTTAAGTTGATAAGTAGACTATGAGGGCGCTCCTGGATAAACAACGCGCGGAAGGTTGCGTCGTCGCGTCTATTCCCCTTCGCGCGATCGCGTTCCGTCGACTCCGACGTATTCGAGATATTCGCGCTCTTTCGCGTGCATGACGGGCGCGTCTTCGGGCGCGTGGTCGTCGTAGCCGACAAGATGAAGCGCGCCGTGAATCGCGTAAAGGAGCAGTTCGTTTTCAGGCGACCAGCGGTAATATTGAGCAAATTCGGCGGCGACGTCGGAACAGATCGCGATATTTCCCTCCAACCGTTCCGGATTCGAGCGGTCGTCGAGACCAAACGCAAGCACGTCGGTCGGGTAGTCGTGGCCCAGAAACTCGACGTTGATTCGATGCATGGGCTCCGCTTCGAGAACGACCAGTTCGATCTTTCCGGAGACGACGCGCGCGTCGGCGAGGATCTTGCGCAACGCGCGCTCGATTCGGTCGAAATCGACCTTGAGCAGGGTTTGTTCGTCGGAAAATTCAAAGACGAGATCGTCTTTCATCGCAATTTACTTTTCAGAGGCGTTTTGGAAACCAAAATTCGTTCGGACAATTCCGCTTTGTTCGGTCGGCGCAAGGACGGTTGTTCCTTCGGACGACGAACCGTCGCGACGATCTTTAGCGTCTTTATTTTCTTTTTGTTCGGTCTTGTCCGGCGTCTTTTCTTTATAATCCTTGTCCGGATATTTGACGCGAGTGTGTTTGCTTGCGAGCAACGTCGAGACGAGACTTTGCTCGATCGCGCGAATCTCTCCGAGCGTCAGACCCGAGTCGTTGAATTGCCCGTCTTCAATACGCGCGTCCGACAATTTCCGCACGAGGTTTTCAACTCGACGCGGCGTCCAGTCGGTCAAGCTGCGGCTCGCGCTTTCGACGGCGTCGGAAAGCATAAGGATCGCGGCTTCTTTCGTTTGCGGAATGGGACCGGGATATCGGAACGGCGCCTCGTCAAGCGCCGGCGCGTCGGGGTCCTTTTCATGCGCGGCGGCGACCGCTTTTTTGTAGAAGAAACTAACGAGCATCGAACCGTGATGTTGTTCGATCAGGTCGACGATCTGTCGAGGAAGCCGCGAACGTTTGCCAAGGTCGACGCCGTCCTTGGTATGCGCGACGATAACAAGCGCGCTCATACGCGGCTCAAGATCGTCGTGAATATTGTGATCCTTTTGGTTTTCAGTGAAATGTTCCGGTTGCAACATCTTGCCGACGTCGTGGAAGTAAGCGCCGACGCGCACCAGCGCCGACCTTGCTCCAACCGCTTCCGCCGCCGGTTCCGCAAGCGCCGCCGTCTGAATCGAATGGCTGTAAGTCGCGGGAGCGCGTCGGTTAAGTTCAAGAAGAAGCGGATGGGAAGGATTGCTGTATTCGAGCAGACGCATCGGCGTCAGAATTCCAAAGGCGCGTTCGAAAATCGGAAGAATTCCCGCTGTGAAAAAGCCCGCCAGAAGGCACCAGAGACTGCAAAAACAAGCCGTCAAAAAGACGCTTGAATAATTGTCGTAGGCGTATTCCACAACAAGCGTGAGCATAAATCCCGCGATTGCGGCGCATAGCGCGACGACGAAAAGTTGCGTCCTTGTTCGGACGTTTCGCGAAGCTAACGAAACGATCGCGCCGACTCCGACGAAAACGATTAACTCGTTGATTCCCGAGCTGCTCGAATAATTGAGCGCGAGCGCGGCAATCGCTCCGAACGCGACCGCGATTTCCCAGGAAGCGGCGATCGCCGCCAATTGCACGAAGACAAGGTAAGGGGCGATTTCGCGAAGCGGTTCGCCGAGAGGGGGCGCGATTTGCAAAACTCGACCAGCCCCGATGAAGACGACCATCGCGCCGAGGAATTCGACGCATTGAGCGACCGTTTGTCGCGACGAATTCGAGCCGTTGACGAGCGATTTATTGCGGAAAAGAACGAACGATCCGAGCATTAGAAAGGAAAAGAGAGCGTCGAACGCGAGGAATCGCAACGCGCGGTCGCGCCACGAACGTTTTTGCATAAGTTCCGCGTGTTCCGCTCTTAAGAGCCGCAGCGCGTCCTCGTCGAGAACGCGTCCCGCCAAAACGAGCGCGTCGCCGACGTCGTAGTTGAGGAACCTGTTTTCGACTTCGTGTTCGTTGCGATCGCGAGCGGCCTCCGTCTCCGAGGCGTCGTAAACCAACGTGTCGGGAACGGAGTTTTTGATTTTAGTGGCGAGATAGCTGACGACTTCAAGATTGTCGATTTTTTCTTTCAGGAGCGTCCTGACGTTATATCCGCTTCCCAGAAGGGCTTCGGACGCGAGTTCGCGTCGCGCCGATTTCGGATCGGAATCCTTTTCGTAAACTTCGATATAAATCGCCTTATTAACGGAATTGTCTCCCTCGTCAATCATTTGAGCGGATTTAAGCGAACGGATGACGCCTTTTTCCCGATAAGGCGCGAAGGAGAATTCGAGCGCGGCTCTGCACTGTTTAAGTCCCTCGTCGGCGGCAAAATAAGATCGAAGCGTTTCAAAAACTTGCGCCTGCGCGTTTTCGGGGGATTTGGAAGAGAGAAAACCTTTCAGAAATCTTAGACTTTCTTCAGAGCAATTGGCGAAGTCGGGTTCTTCCAGAATAAGCGCCAGACCGTTGAGCAGTTCGCCTTCGTAGTCGTCTAGCTTCGCGGGATCGTTGACGAAATATCGAAGAGTTTTGAGCCTGACTTCCTTTTTCTCAGCCTGCGTCAAGTCGGGACTGTGCACGCGGAAGGACGTTCGAGAAACAATATTTCTTTCAACCTTAATCCCTAATTTATAAGGACTTGGCGGATCCCACGCGCAACAGGTCGCCGAAATGACCAACGCGGCGATAAGAACGAACCCGGTCTTCCTGAGACCGTCGTCGGCGCGAACGACGCGAGACGCTTTTTCAATTAAGTTGTCGTATGATACTCGCGACGCGACGCGTTGGGCGCGCGTGCGTATTCGTTTGTTGGGCGAAGGAGTTGACATTAGAAGTTTTCTCCTTGGGACGGGAGCTCCTGCGACGCGTCTTGACGCGAACGGTCGTCTTCGTCGCCGTATTCGTACGCGTCGACGATTCTCTGCACGAGAGGATGCCGCGCGACGTCCGAGCGTCCCAGCGTTACGAATTTGATCCCGTCGACGTTTCTCAATCGTTCAAAGGCGTCGACGAGACCGTTTTTGACGCGCCTGGAGAGATCCGATTGCGAGGCGTCGCCGACGACGACGACGCGAGAGCCGAATCCCATGCGCGTAAGGAACATTTTCATTTGAGAGACGGTCGTGTTTTGCGCCTCGTCCAGAATGACGTAGGCGTCGTTGAGCGTTCGACCGCGCATATACGCGAGCGGCGCGAGTTCCACGCGCGAATCTTCAATAAATTGACGAAGCATATCCGCTTGCGTCATGTCGGAAAGAGAATCAAAAAGCGGACGGAGATAGGGATTGATTTTTTCGGCCAGGTCGCCCGGCAGAAAGCCGAGATTTTCTCCCGCCTCGACCGCGGGACGCGCCAACACGATCTTTCGCGTTCTTCCCAATCTGAGCGCTTCGACGGCGCACGCGGCGGCAAGGTACGTTTTTCCGGTTCCGGCCGGACCAGAACAGAAAACGACTTCATGGTCGCGCAACGCTTCGCAATATCGCGCCTGACCGGCCGTTTTTGGACGAATCGTTTTTCCTCCGTAGACTTCAAACGGACGCGACGTCGAAATTTTCAGACCTTGCATGACCTCGTCGATCGCGCGGTTGACGTCGTCCTCGGAAAGGGGGGCGCCGTCGCGATCGACCCAGCGTTGGAGCTGTTCGAGCAAGCAGGCGCATTTTCGCGCCGAGTCGGCGCTTTCCGAACGAACGATGATTTTGCCGTTTTCGGCGTCGACGACGACGCGAACGCCGAGCGCCTTGCGGATCTTCCTGAGATGCGCGTCGCTGGAGCCGAGCGCTTTTTGCAGAACGCGCGCGCTCAAAACGACGATTGAAACTTCTTCCATTGAGCGTCCTTAAAAAGGCCAGGCGTCCGCCAGAACCTCGCGTTGAAGCGCCGCGACGCGCGCGGTTCCTTTCTTCGCGAGCGCGAGAAGCGCGGCTAATTGCTCGTCGTCGAACGAGTGTTCTTCGCCGGTTCCCTGAATTTCAACGAACCGCCCTTTGCCGGTCGCGACGACGTTCATGTCGACTTCCGCGGCGGAATCTTCGACGTAGCATAAGTCGAGCATCGGCGAACCTTCGACAATTCCGACGCTGACGGCGGAAACGGAGTCGCGCAAAGGGTAGACGTCAGGATTAGGGAGAGAGGCGCGGATCGAGTTGATCGCGTCGATCAGCGCGACGCAAGCCCCCGAGACGCAAAGCGTCCGCGTTCCCCCGTCCGCTTGAAGCACGTCGCAGTCGAGATAGATCGTTCTGGGACCGAGCGCTTCGGCGTCAAGGACGGCGCGAAGCGAACGACCGATAAGCCGTTGAATTTCCGTCGCGCGACCGTCCGGTCGATCCTGGCGCGGTTTGCGCTGTTTTGTGCTTCCGGGCAACATTCGGTATTCCGCCGTGATCCAACCTCTCGTCGGAACGTTTCCATCGCGCTTCATCCAGTCGGGCGCGTCGTCGACGACGCTCGCCGTGCAAAGCGCGACGGTGTCGCCGGAGGAAATGAGAACGCTGCCCGGCGCGTTGGTGAAACCGCGTTGAATTTTGATTTCGCGCGTCTGGTCGCAAGCGCGGCCGTCGCGACGTCGATATGAAGGCATAACTCGTTCCTAACGGAGGTCTGGGGGCGCGCCTTTTCGACCCGGACCGGAATTTAACGTCGCGCGACGACGTCGCGCATGGCGAAAATCGTCCACGATTCAAACTTTTCCGGATCCTCGTCGATTTCGGCGAGAATATCTTCGACTTTCCGAAACCTTGCTTCAAGCAGATCGGGCTCGTTCGAGCGTAATTTCGGTTCGTCGAGCTTGACTCTGCACACGACTCCCAGATGGACGGATCCGACGACGGTCGAGTCGTCGTTGACCAGACCGACGCGCTCGAACGACGCGATTCGCGCGTCCAGCGAAACTTCTTCGGCGATCTCGCGTTTCGTTCCCGCCTCGAACGGGTTTTCCGCGTCGCCGACGACAAGATCGCTTTCGTTGACGTGACCGCCGATTCCGACGCTCCACTTCGACCGGAGCCTCGCCTCGCCCTGTCCTTTTCCGCGTCGGTACGCGAAAACCAGTTCCGCGCCGTTATGCTCGCACGTGAAGACGACGTATGGAATCAACTGTTTGAAGTTCGGATCGAGCTCGGCGTCTCCGCGACGCATAAACCGGGCGGCGCTCGGCGCGAACAGCGGATCGTAACGGTCGATTGATTCGGTTAAAACGCCTTGAAACGTTCCGAGTTTTCGGAAGAGTTCCGTCGGCGCGACAAGGACGCGCTCGTCTTCTTTGGAACAGACGGACGCGACCCGAGGAGTCGATTGAGTCAAATTAATTTTCCTAATTATAACGGTTTTTTATAGAGGCGCAAGAGCCGCGTTGACGACGGGGCGAACCCGGTCGGCTCGCGAGGGACGCGCTGGAAAAAGAAAACGAGACGATCGCGAGCGAAAGGAACGCAAAGAAAAACCCGCGACGTCTCGTTGGAGAGGATACGATCCTCGAACGGTTACTTGATTCCGCCGTTTACGCCGGCGGAAGCCGTCAGCGGAATGTACGAACTTTGCCTCGGCGCGGGCGGAATCGGCTCTTCGGGAAGACCGGGAGTTTCGGCCAGCTCCACTTTGGAACGCGGCGCGGTCGGATCGGCGATCGTGCGTCTGGGAAGTCGGACGACTTCGGATTCTTTCGGTTCTTCTCCCTTGGCGTCGCCGTTCCTGTTGACGATGCAGACGATTTCCGCGCCTTCAAGCGCGCTTCGGCGCAGCGTGTCGAGAGCGGCGTTAAACTCCTCTTCTTCTCGTTCGAACGCGGCCACCGTTTCCGGATCGGGACCTTCTTCGTATCCGACGAGGCGCGTTTCGTTAGGCGCGACGTTAATCAGAGGCGGCAACGCCGTCGCGTACGTCTGTTGAAGTTGTCCGTTATTGAGAGTCTGGATTGGGGCGAGCATGTATTGAATCGTTTGACCGTCGGGCGTTTGCGTCGTAAAGATAAACGGAATTTGCGGCGCGACGTATTGGGGAATCGCTTGTTGCCAGGCGACGATCGGCGCGGTCGGTTCAGGCTTCGCCGCGGACGCGGCTTCGACGGGCGCGAGAACCGCCCCCGTCGCTTGCGTCGCCGGGGATTCGTTTGTCGGAGCGGACGACGCGACCTGTTGAATCCGCGCAATTTGCGCGGCGGGAGCCTCGATCGCTTGAGTTGGAGTAGGCGCCGCCGGTTGCGCGGACGCTTGCGTCGGAGTCGCCGGTTGCGCGACGTTTTGCGCGGGCGCCGTTTCCGCTTGCGCGGTTGGAGCGCCGGGTTGCGTCGGAGACGGTTGAACTTTCATGTATTGCGGATCGAGCGCGACCGAAGGATGAACGACTGCGGTTTGCGCGTCGAGCGTCGAGGTCGTTCGAGCTTTTGCCGAGGTCTTCGGGTTGGAAGGCTGCGTCTGTTCTTCGGAGACATGAGTCGATTCCGCGATTTCGTCGCCCTCGGTCGCGGCGTCGGCGACCGTTTCGTCGAGATCGATTTGGAACGAATCGTTGAGCGCGGACGAGGCGATCGTTTCCGGATCGGATTCGGATTCCGCTCGCGTCAAAACCGATTCTTCCCGGTCTGAATCCGACTCGTCGTCGCGGTTTTGGGCGAGTTCTTTTTCGTCGAGGATTTGGTCGGGCGTTTGTTTTTTAGCGGTTCTGGCAGTCGCGTCGCGCGGCGAGTCTTTTTCGTCGAGAAGATTGAGGACGAAATCGATTTCCTGCTGCGAAGCGGACACGTCGAACTTGCCGGCGAGTTGATCGCGGTAGACTGTCGACAGATTCCGATTAGCAAGGAGAGCTTGCAACAGAACCGACGTCGGAGTCACGACGCATTCGTCCGGAGAATCGCCGAACGAACATAAACCCGCGAAGTAAAGACGACCGTTGCGTCGAACGAAACAACCGGTTCCTTCGGCTCGCGGCTTGTCGGCGAGCTGGTCGTAAACGACGGAACGATTTTCCGCAGTTTCCTCGCGTTGATAGAAACGACGTTGGTCGACCGCGAGAACTTCGTGAGCGACGACGGCAAGGTTTTCGCCCGAACGCGCGTATTCGTAGGCTTCTTCGCCGACTTTCATTGGCGCCTGTTTGGGCAGGAACGCGACGGGCGCGGTTGGATGAGAAACCCGCGCGGCCACAAACGCGATTCCCGTTTCAGGATCGTTGTAGACGCACTGTCCGACCGACTCTTCCGAAGAATTTTCCAGGGGCGAATAAACGTTGACGTAGACTTTCGGCGGTTCTTTATCGACGTCGATTCCCTTGAAAAGACGCGACGAAACGACGAACAGAACTTCCTGGAATTCCGCGTTGAAGTGAATCGCGACGCCCATGCCTTCGCGTTCGATTTTTTCGTCGGCGCTCGTCGCGTAGACGTCGGCGGTCGCGGCTTCAAGACGCGTCCGTCCGATAGCGTCGGAGAGCTCCATGATCCGATCTTCAGGGATCCGAGCGCGAGCGCCTCCCGTCCCTTTGGAATTCGATTTAGAGTCGTTCGCGTCTTGCTCCGATTCGGATTCCGAATCGTCTTTCGTTCGACGTTTCGTGTCCGACGCCTGCGCGCGAATCATAACGCCGCTTGGAGTCGAGGAGCGCGGAATCAGACCGAAAAACGCGCGCCGAGGTTCGGCGAGGCGAAGACTTGGTCGGCGCGAGATTTCGGCTTTGCCCTTAACGAACATCGTCATAAGTTTGACGCGTATCTGGTCGACGCGTTCGTTCTGAACGACGAAGCGGTCGTATTCCCGACCGTCGACGAGAAAAACGTACGCGGGAAGACGATCGACGCGATATTCGCGGAAGAGTTCCGCTCCCTCGCGATTCGGCTCGACGCGTTGAATCGGGTAGTTCTTACGACGCATTTCGTTGACGAGTCCGACCGTTTGCGCGCATTTGGGATCATTGCGGTCGGCGAACTCGAGCAACATGAGTCGCTCGGAAAATTCCGAGGTCGTCGTCGCGTCTTTCAGATCGACGACTTTCGTCGGCGCCGGAACGGATTCCGACGTTTTTACCCTCGCGTCGGCGGGGGTGGCGCCCGAAGCGTTCGCGTCTGGCGAAACGCCGCCGAGAGCGGCGAAGATCGCGCATAAGACGATTGAACGTCGTAACATTATCGCGCTCCTTTTTTGCAATTGTGCGACCAAATTGAGCGCGTCGCTTCGGCTCGTCTTTATAAGAGCCGACTCGCGACGCCGCGTCGACGAAAGTCCGCTTTCGTCAAAACGCCTTACGCACGATAGCGTTTTTCTTCTTGGGGCGCAAGAGGAAAATAAAGAGCGTCGCCAAAGAATCAGGGCTCGAATTCGACGCTGTAGAAAAACGCGCTTTCAGGGGCGACGTCTCCTTTGTCGTAAAAATCGGCGGGGGAGTCGAGCGGGACGGAATCCAGTATCTTAAACGTCGCTTTTTGCGGATCGCCGTTTTTGAAGAATTCGACGGGAACCGATATTTGAAGTTTGTTTCCATCGAGCGACCACTTCGCGCCGTCCAGACGTTCCAGCGTCGACCAAGCCGCCGAATCCTTCGCGTTTTCGTCAAACGTTTCCGCGGACGCGGAGCCGTCGGACGCGTATTTTCGCCCGACGAGCAGATCGGCGCCGCGCAGTCCCGTCGTCAAATCGTCGTCGGCGTCAAACGCGACGCACAAGCCGTCGGGTAGTTCCGGCGTAATCGGCTCCAGCGTTTCGACGTAAACGTAGACGCGTCGATCGTCGCGCGTCGTCTTGCTCAGAACGACGTCGTTCCGTCCGGAGTCGTTCGCGTAATACGCGCCCCCCGAGCCCGGAAAATCGCGTCGCGTCGTTTCGCCGACGTAATCTTTAAAGCCCGGTTCGACCGAGTTCCATTGCGCGAATCCGGCGTTAAGGTCGATCGATTTTCGCGGCGTCGGCGTCGGCGAACTCGGCGCGCCCTTGTAACGCCGGATTTGATCGACCGTCTGTAAATAGTACGCGTCGACGCGTTTCGTCGCGGCTGTATTCGTAGTTATATTGGTCGATAAACGCGTAGATCGGTTCGACTTCGTTCGTTTTTGGATTGAACAAGGGAACTTTCCAACGTCCCGCGATCCATTCGTTCCAGCCCGTGATCATAACGAACGGAGGATCCAGCTCGTAGGCGCGTTCCCACTGTTGAGCATAATTCAAGCCGAGATCCGGTTCGTCGCGTTGTTCTTCCGCGCCCCAAACGAACGAACGTCCCCTCGCCGTTCCCATGCTCATCCAGACGGGGACGGCGTCCGCTTCTCTCGAGAGATTTTGCGCGGTCGAGACGTTGACTTCCTCGGGTTCGTTTTCATCGACCGACCAACTGTACGTCTGCGGATACGCGGCGATCCATTGCCATTGATCGCGCGTGTTTTTTGTTCCGTTTGTCGGCCAGTACGCGGGTCGGAACGTGAATTTGTCGCGCAACTCTTCGGCGACTTGATCGGGATCCGCGAGAATCAGCGGTTTGCCGCGCCACGGAAAAAAGATCGGCGCGTATTTTTCGCGCGAGTAGAAATCGTTCCAGAGTTCGTCGACGCGCTCTTTCATTCGCGTGTTGGTCATAAAGGCGACTTGAGGCGCCGGATAGCCCTTTTCCTTCATCTCAAGGAGAAGATCGCACAGGGGCAGGTAGACGTCGGGATACGATTTCAGATTGGTGACGTCGAAAATGAGAACGTCGACGCCGGCGTCCGCGATCAGTTGAAGATGACGCCTGACGACCCACGGGTCGCGCGAGTCGTAATAGCCGAAAAGCGGCTCGCCCCAGAAATGCATTTCGCCGTTTTTTCCGAGAAGGTCGTCGTTTTGAACTGGATTCGGGTTCTTTTTTAAGATTTGAGTCAGATCGTAAGGACCGGGCGCGTCGGACGGTCGGTTCTTGACGTCGACGGGAATATCGCCCGAGGACGGTTCCATCCAAAGGAAATAGAAAAGCCCCACCTTTTTGTCAGGGCGCGGTTCCGACGTCCGTTCGCTCGTCGCCGTCGTTCTGCCGAGGTCGTCGACGGCTCGCCAGGGGACGCCGGGAACCTGCGCGCGAACGTCAAACGAACAAAACGCGAACGCGAGCGTCGACGCGACCGACGTCGCGATTAAAGCCAATCGTTGTGGAATCATAGTTCTTTGCCCCTCGATATTGCGGACGGTTCCGTTTCGTATTATACGTTCGAGGCGGCGATTTTCAAGAAATCGGGACGTTTTTTATCCGAGAGAAAAAATGAGACGAATATTTGACTTTCGATTCACGGCGTAGTACAATGGCGTCGCTTTTTTAATTCCTAAGAAAGGATTCATTACCAATGACGCACACAATCAACAGACGTTCGTTCCTGAAGTCGGGAACGCTGGCCGGCGCCGCCGCGATATGCGGTCTGCCCGAATTTGAACTTCGCGCTTTGGAGGCGGAAAGCGCCGAAGCCCCAAAATTTCAAAAGGCCGTTCCTTTATGGGAAAGGGGCAGAGAAAAGGAGATGAACGCGACGCTCGTCTTCTACGTCGCTTTTAAGATCGACGACGACGCGATCGAAGGCGCGATCCTGCGTTCGACCGGTTCGTGCGCGATGAGAATCATGCTCGACGGGGAGCATTTCGGCTACGGTCCCGCGCGAGGTCCGCATGGCTGGTTCCGCGTCGACGAATGGGATCTCTCGAAACGTTTGACCAAAGGCGAGCATTTCCTCACGATCGAAGTCGCGGGATACAACAGCAACAGCTTCTATCTGCTTGACCAGCCGTCGTTCCTTCAGGCGGAAATCGTCGACGGAAACGGCAAAACGATCGCCGCCACGCTCGAAAAAGACGAAGAAGAAATCGTCTCGTTTCAAGCGCTTGACTACACGGGCATACGCGTTCAAAAAGTCCAGCGTTTCAGCTTCCAGCGTCCGTTTGTCGAAGTCTACAAAATCGAGAAGGTCGACGAGATGGAGAATGTCGATCTTGCGAAACAACCGGACGTCAAGTATTTGCCGCGGCGCGTGCCGTATCCGGAATTTGCCGTCCTCGAGCCCGTCGCCTGGGGCAAAACTGGAAAAGTCGTCAAGCGCGAGAAGTTGGAAAATCCATGGCGCGATCGTTCGCTCGTCAATATTGGTCCGCAACTTAAAGGGTATAAACTGGAGGAGTTGGAAGTCGTTCTTTCCGACGAAGTTCAGGCGCTCGAGACGACGTTTGACGAAAACGCCAAACCGTTGGAAATCGGCGCGACATATAACGAGGGCGACGCTCAGATTATCGACTTCGGCGCCAATTACTGCGGGTTCTTCGGCTTGGAAGTCAAGACGAAGGGAGAGACGGAAATCGTCTTGACGTTCGACGAAATCCTCAACCCCGCCGGCGACGTTAATTTCCTGCGGTTGGGCGCGTGTAGCGCGATTAAATGGACGGTCGACAACGATTCGTTAGCGCTTCCTCTCGAGGCGTTTGAACCGCAAGTCGGACGATACGCCAAGTTGCATTGTTTAAAAGGCTCCTTCACGCTCAACAAGATCTATACGCGCGAATTCGCCTATCCGCCGACGAGGGAATCGTCTTTTGACTGCGCCGATCCGCGCCTGGTCAAGTTATACAAAGCCGCCGACCTGACGTTCCGCGAGAATTCGGTCGACGTTTTCACCGACTGTCCGCATCGCGAGCGCGCGGGCTGGCTGTGCGACTCCTTCTTCACGGCGCGATCCGCGTTCGACCTCACGGGCAAGACCGACGTCGAAGACGCGTTTTTCGAAAACTACATGCTTCCGGAATCGTTTAAGTGCCTTCCGGACGGCATGTTGCCGATGTGCTATCCGTCCGACCATTACGACGGGGTGTACATTCCGAACTGGGCGATGTGGTTCGTCGCCGAACTGCGCGAATACGCGCGCCGCACCCCCGATCATTCGGTCGTCAAGGGGTTGCGCAAGAAGATCGAAAAGCTTATGGCGTTCTTTGAGAAGTACGAAAACTCCGACGGCCTGCTCGAAAAACTCCCGAGCTGGGTCTTTGTCGAATGGTCGCGAGCGAACGATTTCGTTCAGGACGTCAACTACCCGAGCAATATGCTTTACGCGTTCACTCTCAACGCGGCGGGCGAACTTTACGACGTTCCGCGGTGGACGGAAAAAGCGGAGAAAATCCGCGCGACGATTCGCGAGCAGTCATACGACGGCGAGTTCTTCGTCGACCACGCCTTGCGCAAAGAGGACGGCTCGCTGGAAATCATGCGCGATCGTTCGGAAGTGTGTCAGTATTTCGCGTTCTTCTTTAAGACCGCGACCCCGGAGACGTATCCGGAATTATGGGCGAAGTTGCTCGACAAGTTCGGCCCGAACAGAATCAAAGAGGGCGTTTATCCCGAGATCTACAAGGCGAACTCGTTTGTTGGCAACGTCGTGAGATTGGAACTCCTCGCTCGAGCGAATCGCGGTTCGCAACTCCTCGACGAGTCGGTCGCGTACAACGAGTATATGGCCGATCGAACCGGGACCCTCTGGGAAAACGACGAAGATTACGCGAGTTGTAATCACGGTTTCGCGTCGCACCTTGTTCACGTTTTGTATCGCGACGTGCTCGGAGTCGCCGACGTCGACGCCGTCGCTAAAAAAATCGTCGTCCGGATTCCCAAAATCGACGGACTCGATTGGGCGTCGGGCGTTCGACCGGTTCCCGGCGGCGCTATTAAGTTGCGCTGGGAGAAGAAAGAAAACGGCGAAATCGTTCATACGCTCGACGCGCCCGACGGATACGACGTCGTCGTGGAATAAGCGCCCGACGCCTCGTTCCGCCGACCTTTTTCGTCGCTAAACTTCAACAAAAACGCGCGCGAACAACTTCCGGCGCCTCTTGTCCGGAATTGTTCGCGCGCGTCGTTTTGTCCGGAAATCCGCGCGGACGTCTCGAAAAGCCCGACGCGGACTTTCGTCGTCTCGAAAATTGACGTTTACTCCCGCGTCGAGAAACGTTAAACTAGCGAGACTCCCCGACGCGGGGAGCTAATACTTACGGATAAACATCGCGTTCCCAACGACGAAAGCCAACTAGAGATGAAACGAACAAATATTCGTGTCGCAACGTGTTATATTGCGGTCGTTCTTATCGGCGCGTTCTTTTGCTCCGGATGCAATCCGTCGCGCGACAAACCCGGTTCCAATGAAACTTCCGCCGAGGATTTGGGCGCCAAAGCTCTCGAAGAAGGAGACTGGGCTCGCGCTTACGACAAGTTCTCCGACGCGATCGCCGCAAACGATCAGGACGTCGACGCTTATTACGGGCGCGCTTCCGCTTCGTTGGAGATCGCTCAGGGACATTACCGCCTGGCGCAGGCGGCCGCTACGAATCAGGACGTTAAGACCGGCGAGGCGGAAGCCGCCAAAGCGGACGCGTCGTTCCAAAAGGCGATCGACGACTGCGACAAAGCGATTTCGCTTGACGCGAATTTTGCCGACGCGTATTATCTTAAGGGCGTCGTGGCGCAGTATCAGGGCGCCTGGGAGAAGGGAATCGAAGCGTTTTCCCAATGCGTTAAAATTGATCCCGACCGCGCCGAAGCGTATCATCGCCGCGGCGAAATTTACGACCACATAGGCGACTACATGAACTCTTCGGTCGACTTCAAAAAGGCGGGCGATCTCGGCTATTCGGACGGCGAGGAAACGGAAGTCGCTCCGAGCGATTTGGACGATTTCAGCGACCTGAATTACGACCCGGACGAAAACCGAGAAGAAGACCGTTCCGACTCCGCCGACTCCGCCGAATGACGCGCTTGTCCGCGCTTTTAGAAAAGGACTGACGCTAATGAAAACGAACTTTGAGGTCAACGAGTCCAACGAAATCGCCGACGCGTTGCGCTCGGTCTCCTATTGTCGTAGGACGCGCGTATTTACGGCGTTCGTCGCGCTGACCGCTCTTGCCGCCGCCGTCTTTGCCGCGCCGAAATTCTCTAATTTTGAAACGATTAAGAAATTCCTTAACGCGCGCCGTTTCACGACCGAATCGATTGTCGAGGCGAAGACGGGGACAAAGACTTTGTCGAACGAGGAAACTGCGGAAAGGACCGGCTTGGTCAATTCGTCGACAAGCGAACAATCCGTCGACCAGACGGTCGAACTGGAATTTGAAGGAGACGAGTCCGAGTTTACCGAAGCGGACGCCGAACCGTCGCTCGACCGGTTCCAAGTCGACGACTTGCGGACGTCGCGCGAAGAACGAGAATCTTCTCCAAGCGACGACCTTTCCGAATCGACCGTTCCCGTCGAGAAAAACGACGCGCCCGTCGAGTCGAAAGAGATGGAAGAACAAGAAGAGACGTCGGAACCTTCGTCCGTCAAAAGTCTCGACGTTCCGACGCCTCGTTCGCGCGTCTTCGCGCGCGCGGCGAACATCCTGCAAAATCGCGAGGCGTCGTCGAAATACTTCGCGCGCGCCGCAAAAATTGTCGACGTTAAAGACGGATTTTCCCCGAACTCTTTTTCCGACGCCGCCAAACGCGCGAGCGAATCCGGCGCGCTCGTCGCGACGCGCGCGCCGCAAACAAGCGCGCCGGTCGCGTCCGTCGACTTTGAACAACCCGCAAACGCGTCGGGAGGCGTCGCTTCCGCCGATTACCGAGCTCCGAAGAAAGACGCGCAAGAGCGTCCGACGAGGGAGCGCGGCGACCTCGAAGCGCAGAGAAGGGAACTGACGCCCGAAGAAGCGCGAAGCGTTCAAACGGCGCGCGCGGAACTGCATGAACAAGGGCTGTTGGGCGCGCGCGTCGAGCGCTGGAACGATCAAACTTTCCGCGCGACCGGAATGACTCGCGGTTCCGACGGGGCGTATTTTAACGAAGCGTTTGGCGCGACTCCCGACGAAGCCGCCAAAGCGCTCCTTCAAAAGGCTCAAATTCCGTCCGCCGACCGCCGTCCGATCAAGTCCGGTTTTAAGGAGGCGCGATGACTCCCGACGTCCGCGAGGAGCTCGCGCGCGTCGAGGCGGTTCTTTTCGCGTCGAGGGAACCGGTCGCCAGTCGGAAACTGGCGCGATTGGTCGGTCTGGAAGACGGAACGCGCGCTCGCGCGCTGGTTCGTAAATTGAACGAGCGTTACAGGCGCGTCGGCGCGGCCTTTTGCGCCGTCGAAGTCGCGGGCGGATTCCAGCTTCGGACGTTGCCCGAATTCTCGCCTTGGCTCTTCCGCCTGTTAGGGTCGCCTCTTGAAACAAGATTGACGAATTCCGCAATGGAAACGCTTGCGATCGTCGCTTACGAACAACCGATCATGCGCGCGGGCGTCGAAAGGATTCGCGGCGTTCATTGCGGCGACGTCTTGCGCCAACTTCTTGAACAAGGTCTGATTAAGATTGTCGGACGTTCCGAAGAACTTGGTCGTCCCTTTCTCTACGGAACGACGAAACGCTTCTTGCAAACGTTCGGCTTTATGAAAATCGAAGATTTGCCGCGGCGCGCCGAGCCATGGATTACAGGCGACGACCTCGCCGAAGGGACGGAAATCGTCGTTGAAGCCGACAAAAAAGCGTCGGATCAGTTGCATGGGACTCGGGAAAAATAGCGCGGTTTTTTCTACCTCTTGCCGGTCGCTTTGTTGACGAGCAACCCTAATTTACCCGTTTCGGAAACGATTTTTCCGGCTTTTACGTCTTCTTCAGTAAAACGAGCGACGTAGATTTCTTTGGAGTCGTATCTCTCGAAATCGTAAATAATAAAGATTGTTCCGTCGGCGTTTTGTCCTCCGTCGGGATAAGAAACCTGATTCCGTTCGTCGAGAACCAGTCCGCCCTGCCACGTCCGGCCGTCGTCTTCGGAAATAAACGCCGTCATGCTCCGACGTCCGACGTCCTGATCGATCGGACCGTTTTTAACCAGCAACAACGCGCCCGATTTCAGGCGTCTCACGAAGAATCGCGAGGACGTGTGTTTGATTGTCGAGGGCTGGAATTCCGACCACGTCAAGCCGCCGTCGATCGAATGCGATTCTCCAATTCCCCGAAGAGTTCGATTGAGGATCCAGAAAGAGCCGTCTTTTTTCTCGACGATATTATGTTCGTCGTAGGTGGAAACTTCCGCGGGAACGTAAACGCGTCCGTAATTGTCGAGCGTCGCGCCTTTGTCGGTCGAGACGTAGACGTTGGCGCCGCGGAGCTTTTCGTCGATTTTATATTTTGAGTCGAACCGCCAGATAGAGACGGGGAAGAGCCAGCGTCCTTTTGAGTCGGCGATCGGCTTGCACATCATGATCCCGTTGCATAAGCGACGCGGTTCCGACCATTGCGCGTCGACGCCCTTTTCCGACTCCGTCGTCGTCATTGCCCAGACGCCGACGCGACCGTCCCAGATGCTTTCGGGAATCGCCTTATTCTCTTCGCCTTGCGACCAGAAAATCCATAACTTGCCGTCGGGATCCGACCATAACGTTGAATCGAACGCGCGGACGACTCCCGCCGGATCGATTGCGAAAATCGGCTTTGACCACGTCTCGCCCCGATCGCCGCTATACGCGAGCAAAACGTAGTTTTGAGCGTCTTCTCCCGTTCCGCCCGAGTACCAGCACGCCCAGAGACCGCCGTCTTTGGCGACTTCCAGGCTGGCTATTCCCTGAAAGACGCGATTTTCTTCCGAGTATTTTTCCGGAACCGGACGCAACACGTCGGGAGGCGAGAGAGGATCGACCGTTTCTTGAGCCGACGTCGCGGCGAAAGACGTTAGCGACGCCGCGAAAACTAACAATTGGAGAATACGTTTCATAGGGAACCTCGCTTAATCGAGAAGGAACGCTTGTTCAACGGCTCCTCCATTCTACATGGAATCGACCGCGCGTTCAAGCGTCGGGGATCGACTCGCATATGCGTTTGGATTTTGCCTGGCTTTGAAATACCGCGTCGACGCGCTCGCCCCGTTCCGCGACGCAAGCGCGCGCCGTCTTTGGACGTTGCCGGAGAATTTGCGTTTCGCGTCGCGTTTGTCGTCGCCCGACGACCGGGGCGAACGGATACGCGCGCTGAAGCGCGAACCGAGTTCGACTGCGGAAAAGACTAAAAAAGCAAGAGCATTTTTCAACGCTCTTGCTCTTTTCGTTCTATCGGGGACGTTTTGCCAACGACGCCGACGATCAACGATAACGATCGCGCCCCGTCGGCGTCTTCGCCGAACTCAGCCGATAATCTCTTTGACTTCGACTTGAATGTACGTCTGACGGTGTCCGTTCTTTTTGCGGCTGTTCTTGCGTCGACGGAACCAGCGAACGACAACCTTGGGACCTTTGAATTCGGTCGTTTCGACTTTTTGAGTTTTGCCGTTTTCGTCTTTGACTTCGACTTCTCTGGTCATGACTTTGCAAACGACCTTCGCGCCCTCGATCGTCGGCTGACCGACGACGACGCCGTCTTCTTTCGAGATAAGAAGAACTTCGTCGAGTTCGAGGTCGGCGTCCGCTTTAACGTCGCGCAATTCGAGGTACATTTTGCGACCGACTTCGCATTTGTACTGTCGTCCGCCGTCTTTGACAATCGCGTACATACTTTCAATCCTTTTTCGATGAAAAACCTAACTTATCGCCGGATTAATCCGGCGGTTACGCCCTCGTTTTATTCCCAATTCAGGCGTAAAACACAGCCGACCCATTAGGATCGGGAACGTCTCAGGCGTTAGGCGCGTCGAAGCCGACGCTTGACTGCCGGACGTTGCTTTCGGGAACCCTGGAACCTTCCCGGCTGAACCGGGCGGCGCGAGGGAACGATCAACAATCGGAGCGCTGATTATACGCCGTTTGGCGTTTTCAGGAAGCGCCCCCCTCTTTGAAACTGACTTTTTTGCCCGATTCGTCGAAAATCTCGATTTCGATATGTTCCGGCCAAACGTTGGAGACGCTCCTTAAAATAACGGAGACGTCGGCTTCCGATTCGATTCGCGCGAGTTGAAGCCGTTTCTTATTGTTCATATATTCGGCGACTTCTTCCGAGACTCCGACGAAAATTTGTTTCGCTCGCGGCTCCTGTCCGGCGAGCGTCAGGAGACGGATAATCTCCAGCGCCATGCTTTCGACCGACTTAATCGCGCCGCCCCCCTTGCAACACGGGCATTCGCGGTAGACGCTGCGTTTGAGACCCGGTCGGACGCGTTGACGCGTCATCTCGATTAGACCGAACGGGCTGGTGCGAAGAATCTTTGTTTTCGATCGGTCGCGTTTCATCGCGTCGCGCAACGTGCGCTCGACGGCGCGACGGTGCGCTTCGTTCGTCATGTCGATAAAATCGTTGACGATGACGCCGCCGAGGTCGCGGAGGCGAATTTGACGCGCGATTTCTTTAGCGGCGCGCAAATTGACTTGAAACGCGGTGTCTTCAGGAGAGTCGTTCGCGCGAAAGTTGCCGCTGTTGACGTCGATGGCGACGAGCGCCTCGGCCTGGTCGATCACGATCGAACCGCCGTCTTTGAGCGCGACCTTTCGACTGTTGATCTTGGCGATTTCTCCGTCGACGTCGTATTTCGCGAAGAGCGGCTCGCGACCGTCGTAGTAGGTGATCCGATCGGCGTAACGCGGCATCATGACGCGCAGAAACTCGCCGGCGCGCTCGAACGCGTCGCGTTCGTCGACAATGATTTCGTCGACGTCCGCCGTGAACGCGTCGCGAATCGTGCGAATGATCATGTCGCTCTCTTCGTAAATTCCGACCGGACCGGGCAAATTTTTAACGCGGCGAACGATCGACTTCCAGAGCCGCATCAGGTAGGCGAGGTCGAGCGCGAGTTCTTTGCGCGTTCGATCGGCGCCGGCGGTTCGCACGATGAAGCCGAGCCCTTTAGGAGGATTAAGCTCGTCCATCAGAACGCGCAACTTGCGGCGCGCGCTCTCGCTTTCAATTTTGCGCGAGACGCCCACGCGACCGAGGGACGGCATCAAGACCAGGTAACGACCGGGAATGCTGATATAGGTCGAGAGCGTTGGCCCTTTGGTGCCGATTCCCTCTTTAATGACCTGAACGACGACCTCGTCTCCTTTTTGGAAGACGTCTTGAATCGGCGGCTTGACGCGAGGACGACCGTAGTCGCAGAAATCGTCGTCGCTTCGTCGACGCTCGAATCGTCCGCGCTCGTCCTCTTTGGGAGGAACAAAATTCGGCGCCTGTTTGAAATAATGAGGTTCGACGTCGCTGATATGAAGGAAACCGTTTCGACCGACTCCGAAGTCGACGAACGCCGCTTGAATACTTTGTTCGATATTGACGATAACGCCCTTGTAGATATTGCCGACGTAATTGTCGTTCGTCGTTCGTTCGACGTACAACTCTTCAAGAACGTCGTTTTCCACGACCGCGATCCGGCACTCTTCCGGCTGTCGCGCATTAACGAGCATCTTTTGAGACATGAAAACTGCTTTCTCGACGATAAAGGAACCCTAAAGCCGTTCGTCCGCGATATACGTTCGATTGCGATTTGGAAAGATCGTTCGAAAAAGCAAAGAATCAAGACCCAGCAGCGCGAATATCTCGCGCGCGCCCGCTTCGGGACCCGACTGCGCCGACAGGACGAACCGAAGGGTCGAACCGTCGAGCGCCAGCTCTTTGACGGGGGCGCGCGCGTCGACCGTTTTGCCGTTCGCTTTGACGACTTCAACGGATTCCGCGCTCATAAAGTCCGATATTTTCCCGGTTAGCTCGTCGACAAGTTCTTCGGGAACGGTCGCCTCGTAGGAGAACGCGAGCGCCTGTTGTTTCGGCGCCCCCTCTTCCAGAGGAACCGCTCGGAGGAATTCCAGCCCTTCGACGCTCGCGTCGTTGAGCTTTTGCAAAAGAACTTCCGGGAGCCAGTCTTCTTCTAAGATCAATTCCATAGCTTCGTCGTCGCTTGAAAATCCCAAGGGGAGAGCCGAAAGATAACTAACTCTCGGCTTCGGATGAAATCCTTGCGACTTGGCGATCGGCAATTCGGCGCGGCGCATAAGACGTTCCATAGCGCGCATAAGATCGCGATGTCCTATGAAACGCAAATTGCCGCGCTTACTAAAACGCAACCTGTACCGCCGACGAGCCATTGGGCGTTCGATCGTTTCGACACGTCTTTGTCGAAACGCCTTTCTAATAAACTTATCCGTTCCGCCGCCGCGCGCTCTTCCTTTCAACCGATCCGGTGGACGAATCGGTCTGATTTTCCCCGCGCGATCGCTCGCGCCTGGATGAAGTTAACGCGACTGAGGAAGGCGACAATATAGCGATATCTTTTCGCGTTGGAAGCGCCGCGACGCGTTTGAGGCGTCGGCGAGCGTCGAACAACGCGCGATTTACAAAAGTCTTCCGACGCGTCGACGGACGATCGACGCGTCGACGTTCGATTCTGCGGAGCCGAGCCTTCCGATGTTCGGCGCGCAAACCGCATTGTTTCCAGTATATTTTACCTATTTTGTCTTTTTTTGCAAGGGAAAAATTATCGCCGCGAAAGACGGGGTTAATAGCCCGTATGATTGCGTTCGTGCCAGTCGTTGCGAAGCAACATTCTTACTTCGGACGACGATTCCATAAGCAACGCGCGCGCGGCGAGGTCTTGACAGTCGGCGATCGAATAGCTTTCGCAAACCTCTTTGAGGCGAAGAATCATGCCGGGCGCGACGCTGATCGAACGCAAACCAAGCCCGAGCAGAAGCGGAATATTTTCCGGAACGCTTCCCATCTGACCGCACAACGAGACGGGTTTGTCGTAGGTTCGGGAGACGTCGACGATCCTTTTAATCATTCTGAGCAGAGCCGGGGCTTCCTGTTCGTACAACTCGCTCACGTTGGGGTTCGTTCGATCGGTCGCCATCGCGTACTGGAGCAGATCGTTGGTGCCGATGCTGAAAAAATCGGCGTCATGCGCAAACTGTTCGAGCGTCATGACGGCCGCGGGCGTTTCGACCATAATTCCCAGGGGAATATTGTGATCGAACGGGACGTTTTTTTCGAGCAATTCGTCGCGGACGTCGTTGAAGATCATTCTTGCTTTTCGGAATTCCATAATGGTCGAAACAAGCGGGAACATGACGGCTATTTTGCCGAAGACGCTCGCGCGAAGCAACGCGCGGATTTGCGCGCGAAACATATCGCCGTTGCGCAAAGAAAGCCGGACGCTTCGCAGACCGAGAAAAGGATTGGGCTCGGGTTCCGCCGTGAATTTCAGACCGTTGGGAAGCTTGTCGGCTCCAAGATCGAACGTTCGGATCGCGACCGGTCGCCCGTTCATCGCCTCCGCGACTTGTTTATACGCGGCAAAATGCGTTTCCTCGTTGGGCAACGTTCCCGAAGGGCTCGTTAAATAGAGGAATTCCGTTCTATAAAGTCCGACGCCAGGCGCGCCGTAATCGTAACACAGCTTCGCCTCTTGCGGAAATTCAATATTTCCCTTGATTTCAATGTCGACGCCGTCGCTCGTCCGCGCGTAAATAGAACGGTTTTTTTGTTCAAGCCGACGTTGCTCTTCGCGCAACGCGTTACGCTTGCGTTCGTATTGTTCCAGAACGTCGGGACTCGGATCGAGAATGAGTCTGCCGAACTCGCCGTCGACAATCGCCACGGTGGACTCGTTCGTTTCCGTAAGAAACGAGCCGACTCCAAGAACCGTCGGAACGTGAAGCGCCGCCGCGACGATCGCCGTGTGACTGCCGATCGCGCCGTTTTCCGTTACGATCGCCGCCGTTTTGGCCGGGTCAAGTTTCGACGCCGCGCTCGGTTTGAGAAAAGACGCCGCGACGATTGTCGGTTCCTTGGTCTCCGCCCTGTCGACGGCGCGGATCGACAGGAGTTCGTGAAGGAGACGATCGCGAAGGTCGAGAATGTCGTTGGCGCGTTCGGCGTAATGGGGATCGAGATTGCGGAGAAGATCCGCCTGCTGATTCAACGTGGAGTCGACCGCGTATTCCGCCGTCACGAGGTGTTCGGAGACCGATTTTTCGATGCGCGAACGCATGCCCGCGTCGTTCAAAATGAGAAGATAAGCCTCGTAAAGGCGTCCAAATTCCGCGCCAAGCTGTCTGGCCGCGTCGTCCCGGCTTGACTCCAGCGCCGCGTTGGCGCCGCGAAACGCCGCGTCGACGCGGCGGAGTTCTTTGTCGACCTGATTCGGCTGAATCAAAACCCGTTTTTGCGAACCGACGCGGTCGCTAACAACGACGGTCATTTTTCCGATCGCGACGCCGGGATATACGGGGACGCCTTGAAATACTTTCATCTTAGACTTTCTGAGTAAGAAGGAAAGTTAGCGCGCTCATTACAGGTCGACGGGCGCCGCGGAAGCGAATTCGTCTTCGTAGAATTTATGATCGAAAAGCTCTTGAATTGCCTCGACGGCTTGTATTTCGTCGTCTCCTTCCGCGCTTAGCGTCAACACGGTTCCTTGAGGAGCCATAAGGGTCAGAAGGTCGAGGCAACTTTTGCAGTCCGCTCTATATCCTTCCTTGGCAAGCGTGAGTTTCGAGGCGTATTTCATCGCCGTTTTGCACACAAGCGACGCGTCGCGGACATGGAAACCGGCTGTGTTCGAGATAGTCAGTTCTTTGGTGATCACTTCCTGTGGCGCTTTCTATTAAAAAGGGCGACGCTCGTTTTTCAAATGTTTCAAGGCGTCCTTGCTTTGTCGAAACGAAAAACGTTCCGATCGGTTCGTTTTCATTTCACGTCGTTCGGCGTTCGAGGGGCGCCGCGTCCCCAAAAACGCTCTCGACGAGCTTATCGAGAATCTCAATAACAAAAAGGCGGCGTCAACCTCTTGCCAGGAGGTTGCGCCGCGCGGTCGATTCAGCGTTTTTCGCGTTCTTTTTCGCCCGGCTCTTCAGGCGATTTTAAAAGAGAATCAGCGACGCGCGAGGCGTCGTATCATAACCATATTGGGACGATGCGTCAATGTAAAAAAAAGTCGGTCGGGGCGCGCCGCGTCAAACGCTCCGATCAAGGGTCAGTCGCCGGACGAATAAGCCCCTTCGTCGGCTTCGTTGAGAAGGTTCAGAACGTCTTCGCGATTGAAACTTTGTTGCAAATAGCGACAGAACGCCTTGTCTCTCAACTGGATTGTGATGTGATGAAGCGCTTCCACGTGCTCCTCTTTGAGCGCCGGATTGGAAACGATCAGGAAAAACAAGTTGACCCTTTCGCAGTCGAGGCTGTCGAAATCGACGCCGTCGGCGCTTACGCCGACCGTGCCGACAAGAGACTCGACGCCGGCGTAACGCGCATGCGGTATCGCCACGCCCCCGCCAATAGCCGTGGTGCCGAGCGCTTCGCGTTCGAGCGTCTTCGTAATGATGTTTTCGACTTCCGCCTCGGGAAATCCGCCCGAGTCCGCAAGCGACTGAACCATCTCGCGAATGACCCCTTCCTTGGTCGTCGCTTTAAGGTTCGTAACGATAGAATCTGGAAGTATAAAATCGGAAAATTTCATTCGTATTGCTCCTAAAGCGCTTGGAGTCTTAAAGGTTCTAAAACGTCGCTCGAAAGTCGACCTCCGCTATTTCCAACCGTCGCGTCGACGTCGTTCGGTCAATCCCGTCGTTTTTCCGGCTTCTTTTCATCGAAAGCGAACGCCGCGAATTGTCTGCGGAACATTCCGCGTCGGATGCGATTCCAAACGTTTCGAAGCGAGGAATCGCGATCGTCGGGACGTTTGAGTCGGCTCCGAATAAAACGCGCGAGCGCGAGACGAACCGTCGAACGCGGGCGCCGCCGTTTCCGCGCGACGACGAAACCGGAAAAATATCGCGTCGACGTCGCTCGCGCGAGGTTGGAAGGATTGAAACGTCGCGCCGCCTCGGAAAATCAGCCTACTCCCAGACCGTTTGCGTCGGCGTCGGCAAGAATCTTGTTGATTTCGTCTTTCGAAGCCGCCTTTTTAAGCGACGAGCAAAAGTTTTCGCTCTTGATATGACGCGTGATATGTTCGAGGGCGCGAAGATGTTCGCCGGGACGATCGGGCGGAGAAACGAGCAGAAAGAAAAGGTTGACCTTTTCGCAGTCGAGGCTGCTGAAATCGACGCCCTCTTCGCTTACCGCGACGCACCCGATGAGACGCTCGACGCTAATGTGTTTCGTATGAGGAACGGCGATTCCGTTGCCAATGCCGGTGGTGCCCAGCTCTTCGCGACGCATAATCGCGTTGATAATGTTTTCCGCCTCGGCGTCTGGAATACCGCCCGCCGCGCACATCGACTGAACCATTTCGCGAACGACGCCTTCTTTGGTCGTCGCTTCAAGGTTCGTAACAACAGAATCGCCAAGAATAAAATCGGAAAATTTCATTCGCAAAACTCCCAAAAAGTTCTTCAAACCCAAAGTTATGGGGGCGGAACGTAGACGATCCGTCAACGGAACGGCCCGAACGGACGCCGCGAAAAAGACGCGACTCCGACCGACGCGACCGGACGCTGAAACGTCGCGTTCCTCAAGCGCCTTTTTGAATTCAATCTCTCGTTCCAACAGAGTATTGTAATCGTTTTTGAAGGTTTGTATATAGAAGAACGCGCCGGATTTCAAAGAAACGTCAGAAAATTTTTTAAAGACGCTTTTAGAAAACAATTCGTTTTTTACGGGAAACTGTGCAAATTACCCCCAAAAAAAAGACCGCCGTCTTTCGGAAAACGATCGACGACGGTCTGTCCCGTTCAGCTTGAACGCGCGGTAAAGAGCGCGACTGGAAATCGATTAGGAAGGGGGAAAAGAACGATATGAAAAGGCGATCAACGGTGATCGGTCAGTTTTTCTTTGAATTTTCGCATTTGCTGTTCGAGTTTGTCGATCGTCTGATCAAGACAACCCCAGAGATCGCCGGACGTATATTCCGCGCGGAAGTCTTTTTTCAGCTCGGTGACGACGGTAACTTCAACTTTCGGCTCGTCCGCCTTGTCGAGGTCGACAAGGACGTTAATATCGGAAACTCGTTCGACGAAACGCTCCAGCTTGGCGACTTTTTCGGCGATTTTATCGCGGGTGGCTTCCGCCATTTCTCCGTGACGAACTTGAACTTGAATATTCATCTTATCTCTCCTTACCCCTGTTTTAAGGGTCTGAGTCGGGCGATCGAAACGCGTCGGAAGCGCGGCGTCGCGCCTGCGGCGGCGGCGCGGAGGAATAAGACCTGACGCGCCGTTTGTGCGATTCGATCGATGTGGCGTCGATGAAAAAACAGAGCCGCGACGCGACTCTCTTATCGATCTCATCTTAATAAATAGTATCCGAAAAAGCAAGGAAAGTTTCTTACAAAATGGAAAAAAACGGAAAATTGTGAGAAGACTTTTGAGAAAATCGACGATTTTTCGTCTTGACTTCGCGCGTCCGTCGGCGGTGAGCGCGTCGAAAAACCTTTCGAAAAAACGCGCGCCGAATCGACCGACGTCGAACCGGCGCGCGCTCTGCGGATTATCGAGTCGACTCGGAAAAGAATCAGCGACCTCCTCCGTGTCCGGATCCAAGCGTTTGCGGAGTAAGATCGACTTCGCCTTCAAGCGCGAACGCTATATCTTTTTTGCCCTCCGCAGGCACGGTAATCGTCAAACCGGACTCGTTGATATCGGCGTATTTCACGGGTATTTCGTGAACGACCGTCTGTTCGGGAATCGGCTGTCCCCTGAATTTGTCCGGATTCTCGTAGCGTTCTCTCGCTTCCTCCTGCGAAAGTCCGCCTTCGATTTTGTCTTTGACGATCGAAACTCTATACTCGCCGGGGTAAACGCCGTCGCCGGGGTCAAGCGTCGTCATAGCGAAGGAGCCCTTGTCGTCGGTGACAGCTTGAGCGCTTCCCGACTGACTTCCGATCTCTTTGGGAGCGAAAAGAACGGTCGCGCCGGCGACGGCTTCGCCGTTGAACGTGACGACGCCTTTCGCGGGAACAAGACCCTTAAGACGCTTTTTCTGACAGCCCGAAACCGTCAGCGAAAAGACAACCAACGCGACGAGCGTAAGCGCGACGAATCGTTTCATGAGAAACTCCTTTCCGAATCGAGATCACAGGGAGGTATTCGTTTCGCCGCGGTTGCACGTGCCGATCGCGCCCCAGACGCCAAACGGAGAGACGCCTTCCTGGGCGCCCCAGTACTTGTACCATCCGGAAAGTCCGCTAGTGCCCGCCGTCTCGCAGTTGATCGTGTCGCTGATAAAACGGACGCTGCCGTCGAACATGCCCGCGTTCACGCCCCCGGCGTGATTGCTCGTCGCGGGAAAATAACCGGCGTAATTGAAGGCCGAATCCCGCGCGCACGTGGGCGAGTTCGGGGGAAGAATCGTCTGGAACATCGAGTTGTTGTACGAGTAGTAAAACGCGCGATCGCTCAGACCGCCCGACGTCGTCGAGCCCTCGACGTACTGACCGTTGGCGCCGCGTTTCGCCAGACAGGCGTTCGGCAAAATGTTCCAGGCGGACGAGTTGAGAACGGCGCCTCCGAGAACGCGCCCGTGTTCGACGCCAGTTTCGCCGGGGGACGCGACGTGTTCGCTCAACGCGACCGTGTTGCTTGTTCCGTCGGTGATATACGTCAACGGCTGACACCCGCCGCCCCAGTCGGTGTTTTTCCACTGGTCCGTGCGTTGGATCATGCCGAACGCCGAGCGTCGGTTGCCCCATTGACCGTAATTCTGATTAATGTAGTCCGCTTCGCTGTAGCAGTAATTGCCCGGAGTGAGCTGATTGTTGTTGGCCGCCGCCGTGGAAGCGTCCGAAGGACAGTTGAACGCGGTAATCTTGCCCTTCCAGCACGCGACGTCGCTGTAAGGGTTGAATTTGTTACCGTCGTTGTCGTAAGAGTGAATTTCGGCGAAACGCTGTCCCTGCTCGATCTCGGGAAGAAGACCGAGGAAGGGCGTGCAGTTGCCGTTCGCGCCCATGCCGTTGCCCGGCAACATGCCGTCGTTGCGATCCGTGTAATTGTGAATCGCAAGGCATAGCTGTTTGAGGTTGTTCGTGCATTGCATGCGCCGCGCCGCCTCGCGAGCCGCCTGAACAGCCGGAAGCAAAAGACCGATTAAAATGCCGATGATCGCGATAACGACCAGCAGTTCGACGAGCGTGAACCCGCTCTTTTGGGAGGAGTGGACTGCCATTTTTTCTTGCTCCTGGTAAAAGTATCCTTATAATGAGGAAAAAATCCAACGCGACTATTGTACCCGCAAAGCGCTCGCGGCGTCAATAGGACGACGACAATTTTTAAAAACGCCGCTCTTAATCCCGCGCGCGCTATCTTTTTACGCAAATTCCAGACTGAAATTTTTTTAAAAATGGCGCGAGCTTTTCGACGAGACTCGCGAACGAAAATTCTCCCTCCTTATTCAAAGCGGAACTTATAGGAAGGTTGAGCTTCTCTTCCTTCGACAACGATAGAGTCGGACGTCAGATTGACGAACGCGAAGCAGTTGGGAATTGTTTGGACGATCCCTTTGAACGTGACGTGAGCGACGTTCTTTCGAACCCCGTAGGAACCCTCATGCAAATGACCGGCAAGATACCCTTTGACGCAGGGATATTTGTCGAGTATGTCGAGAACTTGTTTACCGTTCCAGGTGGACCAGCCGCGATCGAAGTAGTAAACGCCGTCGTCTTGCGAGGACTCCGGGCTTGTTCCGTCGCCTGAATTGGCAAAGAGTGGAAAATGGGAACAAACAAGCGCTTTTTCATTTTGCTTTGTCGCAAGTTCCAGTCGGCTCTCAAGCCATTGAAGTTGTCGAGGCGAAACGGCGCCGTTCCAGTCTGCGGACAAACTGCCGTCCGGCAGTTTCCAACGGTTGCGTTCTTCTTCCGCTTTTTCCCTTTCTTCCGGAGTTTCAGCCGCGTAGGAACTGATTTCGTTTCCGTTGAGAACGACGAATCGCCAAACGTTGGAAACGTCGTCCGGATCGTTGACGACGAAATCGTAATACCCCGGTTTTTCCAAGCCAAAATTGGCGTAAAGTTCGGGCTTTTTTTCGTCGGGAACCAGGAAATCGTGATTGCCCAGGACGTGTTTCCATTGGACGCCCGCTTTTTCGGCGACGGCAAAAAGTTCTTTCATTCCCAAATGGTTTTCCCAATCCGATTGAGACGCGTCGCCCAGTTGTAATGTGAAAAGAACGTTTTCCGCCGCTATTTCGCCGACGGCTCTGAGAAATTTGGGCAACGATTCGCGATAAGTTCTTTCGCCGCGAGTCTCAAGGTTGCCGTATTGTACGTCGGCTATTACTGCAAATCGAATCATATTGCGGTTCCTGGATTTGGATTAGGGAGTTGCGTTGAACAGGCGCGTAAAACTTTGCGCGAATACAAATTTACGCGGTCGTTTTCACATAAGAGTACCAAAAGACGACGCAAAAACAAGATCCCGAGACGCGATCTTGAAAAAAGATTCGCGCTTCCCAATTTGCGCCCCGTTTAAACGCGGCGTCTGTATTTCGTCGACTTGTTAATTGAAAACGGGGTTCCGACCCGTCGACTCTTGATTTATGATTTGAGGCTTTAGATTTCTATGGTTGTCCGACGTTCCGGTTAAATCGGCGCGTCGCCTTGTTGGATTTAGCGCGTTAATTTCGCGTTTTGGATTTGACCGGCGCGACGCGTCCGCGCCGTTTGGCTGGTAATAAAAAAAATCGAGACGCCCCCGGAAAGGCGTCTCGACGAGTTTTAAGAACTAAGCGTTCGAGCGAGGATCAGAATTCCTTGGCGTCGATCCACTTCATCATCTTGCGGAGGCGCTTGCCGACCTGTTCGAGCAGGTGTTCGTGATGAATGGCGCGCTCGCGTTTGAACGCGGGAGCGTTGACCGAATTTTCCAAGAGGAATTCGCGCGCGTATTGACCGTTTTGGATTTCCTTGAGGATTTGTTTCATCGCCTTCTTGGTGTCTTCGGTAATGACGCGCGGACCGCGAGTGTAGTCTCCGTATTCGGCGTTGTTCGAGACGCTGTAGCGCATATAGCTGAGACCGCCTTGATAGAAGAGGTCGACGATCAGCTTCATTTCGTGCATGCATTCGAAATACGCCATTTCAGGCTGATAACCCGCTTCGACGAGCGTTTCGAAACCGCACTGAATCAAGTGGCTGACGCCTCCGCACAAAACCGCTTGTTCGCCGAACAAGTCCGTTTCCGTTTCTTCTTTGAACGTCGTCTGAATGACGCCGCCGCGCGTGCCGCCGATACCTTTGGCGTAGGCGAGCCCGATCGATTTCTCGTAATCGCCGCATTTGTCGTCAAGCGCGATAAGGCAGGGGACGCCGCCGCCTTTGACGTATTCGGAGCGAACGAGGTGTCCGGGACCTTTCGGCGCGATCATAATCGCCCGATTGCCTTCGGGAAGATCAAACTGTCCGTAGTGGACGTTGAAGCCGTGCGTGGCAAGAATAATGGCGTTGGCTTTGAGGTTCGGACGAATCTGGTTCGCGAAAACTTTACCTTGAATTTCATCGGGCAACGTCAAGACGACGATATCGGCTTGCTTGACCGCTTCTTCGAGGGAAACCGGCTTGAAGCCGTGCTCGCAGGCGAGTCGATAGTTGGCGGAGCCTTCGCGTTGACCGACAACGACGTTGCAACCGCTGTCGCGCAGATTTTGCGCGTGCGCGTGCCCTTGGGACCCGTAGCCAAGAATCGCAATCGTTTTGTCTTTCAAGAGAGAAAGATCCGCGTCGTTGTCGTAGTATACTGTCGCAGCCATTAAAATGTCTCCTAATCAATTTAAAGTATCTTTTCTTCCGCGCCAGTCGGACGCGGAACGCTAAGTCGCGCGTAAAATTCCGCCAGACGTTTGAACTCGCCCTATCGGCTTCGTTATTTTCCGCGAGGAGCCGCGATGCACCCGGAACGCGTCGCGCTGATCACTTTGTAGGGTTTCAACGCCTTGAGAAACGCGTCGATTTTATCGCCGCTACCCGTCACTTCGACGAGAATCGAATTCTCCGAAACGTCGACGACAAACCCGCGGAATATCTGCGTAAGTTCGATGATTCCCGATCGGTGCGCGTAGTCCGCTTCCACGCTTATGAGCGCGAGCTCGCGCTCGACGTGCGGAGTTCCGGCCAGATTGGTCGTCTTAACGACGGTGACGAGCTTTTGAAGTTGAAGCTCGATCTGCCTCATGACGTCCGGCTCGCAATCGACGACGATCGTCATTCTGGAAAAACGTTTGTCGTCGGTGGCGCCGACCGTCAAACTGTCGACGTTATAAGCGCGGGACGCCAAAAGTCCCGCCACGTGCGACAACACGCCGGGCACGTTTTGCACCCAAATCGAAATGACGTTTCTCATCTTGTTTGCCCTCGGAACCGTTCAAGTTCGGCGAACGACGGAGTTTGCGTCTTGTCGGCGTCTTTTGGAAACGAGCCGAACCGACCGCGAAGCGTCGAAACTTCGCCGAACGCGTAAAGTCCCGTTATTATACTGCGCGGCAAAACATTGACAAGACGCCGGAAAGTTTTTGGCTCTCAAAATGTGGGCGCGCCTCGTTTTTAAAACAAGGCGCGCCCAACCGTCGCGATCGGTTTGCGCCGACGTTCTTAGCGTCGCGCGAAAACTTTGGCGAGATACCTGCCGGTAACGGAGTCGGGATTGTCGGCGATTTCCCGAGGCGAGCCCGTCGCGACGACCGTTCCGCCGGCGTCGCCCGCGCCGGGACCGAGGTCGATGATGAAGTCCGCCGATTTGACCACAAGCAGATTGTGTTCGACGACGACGACCGAATGTCCCGCTTCGACCAGTTCGTTGAGACGATCGAGCAACTTGACGACGTCGGCGAAATGCAGCCCGGAAGTCGGTTCGTCCATGATGAACAAACAAGGTCCTTTGCGCGTCGACGAAAGGTACGACGCCAGCTTCAGTCGCTGAGCCTCGCCGCCTGAAAGCGTGTTCGCCGGTTGCCCCAGTCGGATATAGTCCAGCCCGACGTCGATTAGACGCTTGAGTTTCTGTTGAATTTTCGTTTCGCCGCGGAAGAATCCAAACGCTTCTCGCGCCGTCATTTCAAGGGTTTCGGCGATGTTGCGACCGCGGATCGTCACGTCGAGTATTTGCCGCTGATAGCGTTTGCCGTCGCAGAACGGACAACGCTTGTAGACGTCGGCGGCAAACTGCATCGGCGTGTGGATAAATCCTTCTCCTTTGCACGCGTCGCAACGTCCTCCGTCGACGTTGAAGCTGAAATGACCGGCGTTAAAAAGTCTGGCTTTGGCTTCCGGCGTTTCCGCGTACAAGTTGCGTATGTCGTCGAAAATCTTGAGATACGTCGCGGGGTTGGAGCGCGGCGAACGACCGATCGGCGACTGGTCGAGGAGCGCCACCTCGTCGATTTTTTCAGCTCCGGAAAGCTTTTTGTAGGGCAGACCGGATTCGACGGAGTTCAGGTTGCCGTCAAGCTTCGAACGCAACGCGGGATAGAGCGTTTCCTGAACGAGCGCGCTTTTGCCGGCTCCGCTCACGCCCGTCACGACGCACAGACAACCCAGCGGAAAACTAACGTCGACGTTCTTTAGATTGTACCCCGACGCGCCGCTTAATTTGAGGCGATCGCCTGATAATTCGCGTTTGCGCGATCCGCCCCCTCCAAGACGGCGACCCGAAAGATAGCTCCCCGTGAGCGAATTGGGATCCGCCTTGATTTCTTCGACCGTTCCTTCAAAAACGATTTGACCTCCGTCCAGACCCGCGCCGGGTCCGAGTTCGACGATTTTGTCCGACGCTTCAAGAAGCGTTTTGTCGTGGTCGACGACGACGACGGTATTTCCGCGATCCCGAAGATCGTCGATCGAACGGCGCAGTTTCTCCGAATCGCTCGGATGCAAGCCGGTCGACGGTTCGTCGAGAACGTATAGCATATCGACAAGATCGGAGCCGAGCGAGGTCGTTAATTTAACGCGTCGACTTTCGCCGGAGCTGAGCGTGGAGACGGGGCGCTCGAGCGTCAAATAGCCCAATCCGACTTTTTCAAGGTATTCAAGGCGCGAGCGAGTCTCTTTGAGCAGGTCTTTTCCCGCTTCGCGTTGGTAGGGAGAAAGCTCCCAGGAATCAATCGTCCTGATAAGATCCGAGATCTGCATCGACGACAATTCGTGGATGTTTTTGCGCGCGATTTTGACCGCGAGAGCTTCTTTTCGCAACCGCGCGCCCTTGCAGACGGGGCAGACGCGTTTGATTTGCCAACGGTTCAGGAAGACGCGGATATGCATCTTGTACTTTTCTTCGAGCAACGATTGCAGAAATCCGTTAAGACCTTTATAACCGAGTCGGCTCGAACCGTTGAGAATCGTCGCGACTTCCTTTTTCGTCAACTGCGCGAAAGGCGCGTCGACGCGCGTCCCCAACTGGTCGGCCAATTCGAGAAATTCGCGTATTTTCGAACGGTACGTCGCGTTGTTCCACGGCGCGATCGCTCCTTTTTCAATCGACAGCGTCCTGTTGGGAAAGACGCGATCCATGTCGAACGCCGACCACCATCCGTTACCCAGGCAGATCGGACAGGAGCCTTTGGGACTGTTAAAGTTGAAAAGATTGGGCTCGACGTCGGGAAAATCGATTCCGCATTCTTCGCAACGAAGATTTCTGCTGAATCCGAACGCCGTCCAGGTCGCTCCGTCGATTGTTTTCGGAAGACCCCGCGTTTCGCCGTCTTGCGGGGCGTCGGGATCTTTGAGCGAGCGTTCTCCTTCGACGAAAACCCAACATCGTCCGCCGCCTTCGTCAAACGCTTTTTCAACGGAGTCGACCAAACGTTTTTCGTCGACCTTGCCGAGCGTCACTCGATCGAGCGCGAACAAAACGGGAGGGGCTCCGGGATTCTTTTCGATGGCGTCGCGTTTGTCCAAATAGCGCATCAAACTGCGGTCGTCCCCTTCGGGATCGAGCATTAGAACGCGATAGTTCGTCTTCATTTGAGACGTTTCGTCGTCGTCAAGCTGTTCGTCGCCCTCCGATTGACCTTGACGAGAAGAACTTCGAAGACCGAGAGCCGCGAAATTGTCTTCTTCGGGGGAATCCGTCATGGCTCCGTAAAGCAAACGGACGACTTGGTACTGACTCTCGGTGAAATCGTTTTCATCGCGAAGATCATGGAGACCTCCGTCCGCGACGATTCGAAAGTAACCCCGAGCGAGCCATTCCTGTTTAAACCCGTTAAGACTGGCGGGAAGCGACTGAAGCGAAGGAGCGAACGCGATGATCGCGCGCGAACCGTCGGAAAGAGAAC
The DNA here is from genome assembly GCA_947305735.1 of uncultured Planctomycetales bacterium. Classification (GTDB taxonomy): domain Bacteria; phylum Planctomycetota; class Planctomycetia; order Pirellulales; family Thermoguttaceae; genus RUG369. Next base: position 42,342 of record CAMZEO010000004.1, read on the forward strand.
CCAGCGTTTTGACCGTCGACTCCGGAGAATGACGCCGTATCCGTTTGCCGCAACTGCGGCAGTACGGCTCGCCGATCTTTCCGAAAAGCTCGCGAAGATAATCGTTGGTTTCCGTCGCGGTTCCAACCGTCGTCAGCGATTGGGGATTGGGCGTCTGCGCGACGACGGCGACCGCCGCGAGGATTCCGTCGACCGAGTCGACGTCCGGCTTGTCGAATTGTTCCATACGCTGACGAACGTAAGGGGAAAGACATTCGACGTAGCGCCGCTGACCTTCCGCGAAAAGCACGTCGAACGCTAACGAACTTTTACCGCTGCCGCTCACGCCGCAAAAAGAGGTGATCTTGTTGTAAGGAACGTCGAGATTAACCGACTTTAGATTATGTGTTCTCGCGCCTCGAATGGAAATGCGGCCTGTTCTTATCGGTCGATTGGCGTGGTCGGTCATTGTCAACTTTCTATCAACTTATCGTCTTCTTTGTTCGCGCCGTTTAATCGCGAACGTATTTCAAAACGAAGGTTCCCCCTCGCGCGGGGCGACTGCTTGCGCCGAAACGCCGTCGGACGCTTTTTTTCGGACGCAATCTGCTTAATTATAGGACTGTTCTCGGTTTCGTCCAATCCCCTCCCCCTTGTTTTCTTAAAATCCAGGTTTTTTAGAACGCTGCGTCACGATCCTATCGACGTCTTTTTCGGATCGGCGCTCTCCTGTTTCGCGACGAGGTCGGAGCGAGGTTTCGCACCGATTTTGCGTCGGAATAGTCAAGTAACGACGCGTTTTTGCGTTGTCGTCGAATTGGAATCCGGCGACTGGACGTAGGAAGTTCCTCCGCGGAAAAGTATGGATGGGAAAAGTTCGGGATGGGACGGGGCGTTGGTTCGGACGACGGGAATTTGGAAAGCGGAGACGAAACTGGAACGTTTTCGTCGAACGCTATGAAAAAACAATGACCTTTTCGCTTTATCAGCCTTTAGGTCGCGGATTTTTTCGTTGATTTTACTGGTCGTTTCCGGAACGCAGGAGGCGTCTCGGCGTTTTTTCTGATGACTTTTCTTGATACCCGCCCGAGATCGTATTCCGCAATCTCGCGGCGAAGAAGGGCGCTCGCCCGCCGCGCGGATTCGTTTCCAACGCCGAGCAAGTTGCCGCGCGGTCTTTACCATAGTCGCTCGTCGCAATGTAACCGATTCAAAACTTGTTCGCTTGACGGGACGATCTCCCGTAAAACAACCGCGGCGATATTGAAGCTTTTTTCGTCGCGCGACGCTTCATACCCGCTATTAGCGGCGTCTTTACGATTATGTTGGAAAACGACGATTGCGTTTGCGGCTTTTTCGATTGAACTTCAATCGTTATTTTCTCTGTGTCTTACTTGTTTTGTTCATTTTAAAAAACAAGCGTTCCATTGGGTAGTTTTTTTTTCTTACGGCGCTATAATTGCCAATAGTGACGAGACGTCCGTCGCGCCTTCTTTCTGAAGGCGCGCGGTCGACTTGATTTTCCACGCGAGCAAGATAGTAGGATAAAAACGTCGCCGATCGTTTTGCGCGACGATTGACATAATATTACGCCGAGGCGCGCGACGCGGCGATCTTAAACGCGCGCCGTTTGCGAGAACGATCGCTAATTTGAACACAGAGGCTATCAATGAGCAATCGACCGCGTTTTAGCAGCCGGTTTGAAGATAGGCGCTCGAACGTCTTGTTTGGCGTTCGACGCGACGACAAAGACGAACGTCCGATCAGCGACGATCTGTACGATCGGATTCCCGAGCGTTTCAAAAAACCCAGGGACGAGGACAAGCGCGGCGACGAAAAGAAAGACGACGCCTTCCATAAGATTCGTCGTCCCGATCGAAGAGACGATCCGTCCGAATCAAAACCGTTCCAATCTCAGAATTCGGGCGGAGACGGAAACGGCTCGGGAATTCCCCCGCGTCGTTCCGATTTTTCGAAGGTAATCTTTATCATTTCGCTCGTAGCGCTTGGATACTTTGCTTATCAGTCGTTCTATGTGGAGAAATCGACCGAAATTACCTGGACCGCGTTCAATAATCTGCTGGATTCCAACCAAGTCGAGTCGGCTCTTCTCAAGGGATCGCGCCTTTCGGGCGAGTTGCGAGGCGTCCCCGAACTTGAATATTGGCCCGACGTCCTGCCCGACGGAAAAGCCGTGTTCGAAGCGCTTGTCGAACAGTACGATCGCGCGAATCCGGAGCTCGCCAGGAAGTTCGATCGAGGGCTGGAAGACCGGCTTGGAACCGAAAAACTGACGGTCGCGCGCAAGAAGACGACCGACGCGTCGGGAGCGTCCGTCGTTCAACTCGACCTGACGCTCGAAGACGGCTCCGTCTTTAGGAGCGTTAATTTGCCCGGTTCCGCTACCGAGGACGAGGAGAAAATTGCGAAAGAATCGTTGGCGGAGAGCTACAAACTAGGGCTTAAGTTGAATCAGCGTTGGGTGTTAAAAGACGCCGATCGCAGGAGCCGCGCCGCCAGAGGCTCCAAAATTATGGTCGAAGTCAAGAGCGGGAAAGCGGTTCGCAAAATCTTTTGCAAAAGATACGTTTGCGAGGCGCCCGCGTTCGCGTTTTCCGATCAGTCGATCGACAAGCGTTTGCGCGAAAGACTTCAGTCTTATTCGTCCGACGCGCCTTCCGACAGTTCCTCCTGGATTATGATGATTTCGGTCGGCGTTTCGATCCTGTTTCTTGTCCTGCTGTTCCGAATGTTCCGCAACACCAGCGAGCAAATGTTCGGCGGAGGCATGGGCGGAATTGTGAAAAGTCTGGCCAAACGGTACGAACCCAATTCGTCCAAGCGCGTGACTTTTGAAGACGTCGCGGGAATGGAATCCGTCAAGGCGGAACTCGTCGAGATCGTCGATTACCTGAAGAACCCCGCAAAATACGAAAGAATGGGCGCCAGGGTGCCGAAAGGAACTTTGTTGTTCGGCCCTCCGGGAACCGGCAAGACTCTGCTCGCAAGAGCGGTCGCCGGAGAAGCGAACGTGCCCTTCTTCTCGATTAACGGTTCGGAATTTATCCAAATGTTTGTCGGCGTCGGAGCGAGTCGCGTGCGCGACCTGTTCGCAACCGCGAAAGAAAACGCGCCGTCGATCCTCTTCATCGACGAAATCGACGCCGTCGGACGCCAGCGCGGCGCCGGAGTCGGAGGAGGTCAGGACGAACGCGAGCAGACGCTCAATCAGATTCTTAGCGAGATGGACGGGTTTGCTCAAAACGATTCCGTTATGGTCATGGCGTCGACGAACAGACCCGACGTCTTAGATCCCGCGCTCATGAGACCGGGACGTTTCGATCGACACATTACGGTCGGACGACCTTCGATGAAAGGTCGCGTCGACATTTTCAAAGTCTACTTGAAGAAGATTCCGTATTCCTCCGACGTCGACGTCGACAAACTCGCGAAGACTTCCGCCGGGTTTACGGGCGCCGACATTCGAAATTTCGTCAACGAGGCGACGCTTTGGGCGACGCGCAACAACAAAGACGTCGTCGAAGCGTCCGATTTCGATTTCGCGTTCGAAAAAATATCGCTCGGACTTAAGCGCGACGAGATTATTTCTCCGGAAAACAAACGCAAGACGGCGTATCACGAGGCCGGGCACGCGCTCGTCGGCTGGTTCATGCCAAACGGCTCTCGCGTTCACAAGATCACGGTCATTCCGCGAGGGCGAGCGCTCGGCGTCACGTGGAGTTTGCCCGACGACGATCAGCTCAATTACGACGAGTCGGAAGCGCGCGCGACGCTAGCGCACCTGCTTGCCGGACGCGCCGCGGAAATTCTCGTCTACAACGAAAACTCTTCCGGCGTCGAAAACGATTTGCAACGCGCGACCGAGTTGGCGAGAAACATGGTCACGCGTTGGGGGATGAGCGAGACGTTCGGTCCCGTCGCTTATCCCGATACGGAAACGCACCCGTTCCTGGGGCGCGAAATGTCCACAGGAACCCGATCGTACAGCGAAGACGCCGCGAGACTTATCGACCTGGAAGTGCGCAAAACGATAGAAGCCGCCGACGAAACGGCGAGGAATCTCCTCATTGAAAAGCGCGATTTGTTCGAAGCGCTCGCCGACGCCCTGGTCGAGGAGGAAGAACTCGACGAAGCGAGAATTCGCGAGATTCTCGGTCCTTCGCCCAACGACAAAAAGGACGAGGAAGCAAAACAAGAAGAAAACGCGTCCGGAGAACCGTCAAGCGGAGATTTCAAGGAGGTCGACGGAGCGATCGAACCGATTTCCATCGACCTTGACGGGGATTCCGACGACATTTTTGAAGACGCGGAAGAGCGTTGACGATGGCGATTCCAACAAGCCCCCCCGAAAAGGGAAGAATCGCGGGCGTGGATTACGGCGACGCGCGAATTGGCGTCGCCGTGTGCGATCCCGAGAGAATCATGGCGTTTCCCTACGAAATCTACCGTCGCCGGAATGAAAAGCTCGATTTGCGATATTTCCAAGAGCTGGTCAAAAAGGAGGGGATCGTCCATTTTGTCCTCGGTCTGCCCCTTCGCAACAACGGGGAGATTAGCGACAAAGCGCGCGACGCGATGGATTTCGGCGACAAATTAGCCGAAGCGACCGGCGTCTCGATCGACTATATGGACGAGCGTTTTACAAGCCGCGAGGCGGAGTATTATCTGCGTCTGGGCAATCTTAACGCGAAGCGCCGCAAGGCGAAGCTCGACGCCGTCGCCGCGCAAATTATCTTGACGACTTATCTTGAAAGAGGGTGCGTCGGAACGGTCGATTTCGCGCCGCTCGACGATTGACGCGAGCGTTTTCCGAGACGTTGAAATCCGGAGTTCGCGTCCCGTCGTCGGAGGCGCGATTGTCGGGGCGGTCGGCGCGTCGAAAAAAACGTTGAGGAGAACTCGCGTCGAGCCGCGTTGAAAGAATCAAAAGAGCCGGGGAGAGAGCGGACGTCTTTTCCCGGCTCGCGTCGTTTCGTCGTTCGCTCGATCGACGGTTATTCGCGAACGTATTCAAATTTGTCGACGACGTGTTTGCTCATCTCGTCAAGGTTTGGTTCGGCGCCGATTCCGGGTTCGTCCCATAGCTCGACGCAACGGAAATCGCGCGCGGGTCTGTTCTTTTTTTCGTCGCCCGGCTCTTCGACCAGCGTCGTTGTAAGCGCGGGAACGAGGTCGTATTCGAACAACTCTTCAAACCGGACGTAGTCCGTTGGAAGAACAAAATTGGACGTCGACGCGAGCGCCGCCAAATGTCGAAAGCCGAGCGACGATTGAAGATCAAATCCGGCGTAACAGCCGACGCCTTTGGACTCCGCAAGTTTCGCGATTCGACGCGACTCCGCGAGACCGCCCGCGCGACCGGGCTTTAGGCAGACGTAGCCGCACGCCTCGACGTCGAAGGCAATTTCCGCGTCCGCGAGCGATTCGATCGATTCGTCCAGACAGATCGGGGTGCGAATTGTCTGCTTGAGCATGGCGTGAGCGACGAAATCGCGCGGATTGAGCGGTTGTTCCAGGCAAACCAGCGAAAAATCGTCCATGCGGTAAAGCGTGTCGGCGTGCTTGTCCAATTCCAGCGCTCCTTCGACGTCTACTTGCAACTGCAGCCACGACGGATAGTCCACGCGCGCGAAACTCACGACCTGAACGTCCCAGCCGGGTCGGATTTTTAGAGAGACGCGTTTGAAATTCTCGTCGCAAGCGCGCTGCAAGCCCGAAAAAAACTCCTCGCGTTGAACGGAACGGTCGAACGTCAGACCTATTTTCAGCGGTTTCTTTTCGCCACCAAGGACTTGCCAGAGCGGCTTGTTCAACTGGCGCGCGTTGAGGTCCTGCCACGCCGTCTCGACCGCCGCTTTCGCGAATTTGTTGCCTCGAACGCGAGAATACGTTTCTTCCAACACGTCGACGCTCGCGAGACCGCCTTTCTCCAAAACGCGCGGCGCTATCTGATCGCGAAGCGCGACGAACGTTCCGCCGGACCACTCGCTTGTCGTCAACGGCGCGTTGCCGGGCGCGACTTCGCCCCAGCCCGACGTCCCCTGGCTTTCCATACGAACGACGACGACGTCGCAATGGTCGATTGACGCGTCGGCGACGCGCGCGGGTTGTTTCAGAGGAAGTCTTAACAAATAACCTTCGAGACGATCGATACGCATGATTTTAAGGGCTCCAAAAAGGGTTGACTCTCGACGATCGCCTTTTTTCGCGCGACGTCGCCCCTAATTGTAGCAAAACGCGGTTCCGGCGCAAGTTCTTTTTAAACGATTGGCGCGTTTGCGGCGAACTTCTTTGACGAATTTAGCCGAAATTCAAAGATTGTTAAAAAAAAAAGTAAGTTTTGTGACGATTGTGACGATTTTAACGAACAAGAGTGTTTCCAAGGCGACGCGCCCGTTTGCCGAGGGGACGAATCCGCTTTTCACTGACCAGTTTATTGTTTGCGCGAATGCGCGTTTTTGGATCGGAACGTTTATCATGGATTGGATGAAAATCGCAGTCGCGGGAGTCGCGGTCGTCGCTTCCTGCGGAGTCGCCCAACGCGGTTGGGCTCAGGAGCCGACGAATCAGACGATTCTCGGACGAACCAGGATTGTGGGGGAAACAAGAGCGACAAACGCCGCCGAACCTGTCTTTTACGTGCCTTCCGCTCGCGAACGGTCTTCGGTTGACTCCAATTATCAGGGCTATTTCGTTCCCTCGTCCTCGCAGGTTCGATTTGTCGAACCGAAAAACCCGTTTGAATCGAACGCGTATCTGGGAACGCGATCGGACGCTCCCGCTCCTATTTCGCCCGAAGGCTATAACGCTAGATTGTGCCGGTTTGAGGAACGCGTCGCGATGCCCGCTCTCGAACAAGAGGAGGACGGCGCTCTTCCAGTCGTTACTGGAGCCTTAGCTTCGAGTTCCGTCGCGTCGGACGCGCTTTTCGATTTCGGCGATCTTGAAGAAGCGCCCGTTCCCACGACGGTTTCCGCTCAAACTGCGACGGAAATGTCCGCGCCCGCGATCGCGCCGTTGAGCGAGGCGTCGACTTCGCTTCCGATAACCGCGCCATCGGAGCCCGATCTCATCGTTTTCGAGTCGGTGCCGCAACCTGTCGATTCGACGGGAAAAACTCCGCTTCCGTATCCGACAAAACCTGCGAACAGAGTCGGAAAGACGCGTCCAATTAATGTGCCGACGATTATTCCGAAAGCGAAAAGTTCCCGCGAGAACAGTTTTGCGAATCCCGCCGCCTCCGGACGGTATTACGCGTCCGGTATGGGACGCGCTTCTCGACGGTTCCAGCCCGCGCGCGGACCTTTCTACGACTCGGTTATGGGCGCGATTACTGGCGCGCCCAACTCGACGACCGGGGGAACTAACTCGGCGACTGAAGGACAGACCGCGCGTTCCGGGTCCGATCCTGGTCGGCAAACGCTTCCAAACGATTTCACCCTCGTCAATACGAGCGTCGATTCCGGCGTCGATTCCGTTCCTCCCGCGCCGTCGACCGCGCCGAGTCAGGACTCTTCCCCCGCCGAGTCGAAAACAAGCGTCGCGAACGCGACCGTCGCGATCGACGCGACGGGATCGATTGACTCGAGGAAAACTACCGGATTCCCGGAATACGCGTTTGGCGAGGGAATTGCCCTCAACGAGCCGCGCGTAATGTCCGGACTCGTCGCCGACGTCGAATATTTGGGTTGGCAGACGGAACTCTGCGATTCTTCTTCGATTTCGACGATTGGATCGGGGCTTCGTTCGCGACTTGGTTTTCGCGCCGTTTCCGGTTGGGATATCGACTGGAACTATACCTATTTTGACGGAAGTAAAACTCGCGCTTCGCAAAGCGCCGACGTCAATCTCGCCGAGTATGGTCTCGAATTGGGAAAATGGAGTTGGCGTTACGATAGCGGGATTCGACCATTCGTCGGGTTCCAATGGTCTCAACTTAATCAATCGTCCTCGAAAGGCGGTTCGAAGCACGACTCTTACGGAATAAGGTTTGGAGCGGAGTGGAAACGCGATCTTCGCTGGAATTTCCAAGCCTTCGCGCGCGCGTCGGGCGTCGTCGGCGTCGGCCAGACCGGATCGCAAGGCGTTTACTATACGGACGGCGCGGGAGCCGCGGAAACCGCGCTTGGTTTGGCGTGGAGAAAGGGAAATTTCCAGGCGCGCGGAGGTTACGAGTTTAACGACTGGTTCAACGCCGCCAAAGTCTCGGGGAAAAACAACGATTTTATGGCGTACGGATGGTTTGTCGGCTTGTCTTGGAACCATTAAGCGCGATTTAAAACCGGTCTGAAGCGGAAGACCGTCGGCAGTCGAAAATTTGAGGACTGTCGGCGGTTTTTCTTTTTAAACCGCGTTCGAAAAGTCGTCGGTCGGGGCAAGGACGAAGGTCGCAAGTCGGACGACAAAACGCGAGAGTTGACGGAGCCGCGGTCGCGGGTTGTTCGTCGGCTCCAAAAACGAGAACATTTGCGCCGCGCGACGTCGCGCGGCAATATTTCCATATCGAGTCGCCGCGTTCCAAATAATTTTTGAAAAAAATCTAAAACCCGCTTGACGAACGGCGGTTTGGGGTTATACTCGTCA